>JBEAVK010000310.1:0-29207 GCA_041160955.1 Bacteroidota bacterium | reverse complement strand
CCCCTCCCTCAAAACACCGAAACATACCCCACGTGTATCTTTGTCGCCCGTAAATCCAGTCCTTCTCCCGCATTGGTTCTACCTACCGCTGCACTAATGCCAAAAACACCCGCAGCCGTCTCAAAATTCATCCCCGCGCCAAAGCCCAATGGACGCTGAACGATCCGTGTCCGAGCCGTTATATTTTCGATATATCCACCATCTGCAAATACTGACATAAAGGCATTTTGCCCAATAATTAACCTGATTTCGGTGGTAAATACCGCCCAGCGGGTCGCAAACAGACTTTCTTCATCAAAACCACGGAGTAGTTTGTTGCCGCCTAGTCGGTATTGCTCGTTTTGCGAAACGGGATCTTTCGTAAAAATACCGGCTGCTCGTGCGCGCAACAGGCACGTAAACCGCTGGGCAAACGGAATATAACCTTCCATTTTGATCTCTGGCCGAATCCGCACCGTTTTGAGTTTGATAGAATCGTATAGTGTCGAGAAGTCGAAGTTCTCGTCATTTGGGTCGCGATATTGTATAATTTCGTTGTTTTTCTGTATAGTATGCCTGCTTGCGATAAGTTTGGATTGAATGACATAACCTTTTCGTGGGTTAAAGCGATAATCGAGGCTTGTAAATTCTACCTCCACACCGAGGCCATTTTGCCTAAAATCCAGATTGGCAGGTAATTGCCGATTATTAACCACGCGCACACTGTCCACACTTTGCAGGTAAGAAGAGCGATTTTCCAGCAAAAAAGAGATTTTATTAGCCCTCGATAACAGGTACAGTACCCCAATATTACCTTGTGCATCTACCCAAGTACTATCGCGTTTGAAAATGTTGAGTCGGCCTTCAAACCCAAATGGAGAACCTGCAATATAGGGGATAGCAGTTTGGATATCCATTTTTTGGGTCTCTGGGCGCAGGCGTTCCATTTCGATGGACAGGCGTTCGCCTTGCCCCAAAGCATTGAGGAAAGTGCCATTGAGCGAACCCGTTAGGATCAGGTTACTGGCATTGCCGGGTGTTGTTGCCGTTTGCGGTAAAAGACCAATAATAAAATCAAAGCGGCCTGCACGTTTCTTCTTGAGCCAAAGATTAACGGTGGCCGTAGATCCCGAAAAATTGACCGTAGGATTGGCGTATTGATCCAAATACGGCAATGATTTTAATTGTCCACGTATATCCAATACCTGTGCACGACTAAACGGATCGCCTTTCCGAATACCCAAATAACGCGCCAACATGGACTTCGGTAATTTTACTGTTCCATTGATTTTTAAGTCATTATACTCGAAATATAGCCCCGGTCGCACCCGCAATACACCCGATACCCCGCCACTACTATCGATCAGCATACTATCCAACCATATAGCGGCAAAAGGATATCCATTGTTCTCTGCTTCCTCGAGCATGTACTTTTGGGCGCGCAGCAGTAGTTCGGGGCGTATGGGTTTCCCGGGTTTGAATTGGTGCGCAATATTCGTACTCCGCAACCAACGCTCCGACAAAGCATCCGCAGGTCGAAACTGTACCCACCTAAAAGCAGGCCCTAGCCAAAGACGGGCAGTAATCACCGAATCTACTTTTTTGTAGTGGTCAAAACTGGCCGCGAGGTAATCGGATTGCTGTAAATTGGTGCGTAAAATGGCTGCATCTATTACTTTAAGGGTAGAATCGTTGATCCATTGCCGCTGTTTGGTGGGAAGTACCCGTTGTACATGGGGCTTATCGGGAGCGGTTACTGTTAATAAAAAGACGGAACTGCTAGGCATACGTGCGGTATCCTGCCGGATCACCTGCGCGGTAACCGAATGAATAAAATGACATAAAATAAGTATAAATAAAACGCGCACGATACTGGATATGACGCTAGGAATTGTTTTTAGGTTGGATTGATAAAATACCTACTTTTTACGGAAGTGAAAGTGCAGTATTTACACCCCGTCCCTCATATTAGTTCGCATCCAAATAGCCATCCCAATTAATGCAATCAATCCCCCTGGAAATAAGATAGCCATACTACCTACTGTCATTACCGCGCCGCCATAAATCCGCCGCCGCCCCGGAGCCCAAGCATTGTATTTATGGAACATGAGTACCGCCAACCATGCCTCATAAGTGGCGATCACATACAATACCAACGGCCACCAATACGGATGCCATATAAGTAGGTACAACCCACTGGGTATCAACCAAAAATACATCAATACTGCATTTTTTCGCCAATGGCTAATCGCTTCTTTAAGCGAAGTAGGACGCATACTATATGGTTCTAAATGTTCAAATCCGCCGCCAAGTACCATGGCCACCAGCACCATTGAGGCAATATAAAAAGCAGGGTGAAAAAAGCACACTAAAAATAATGGTATTGCAAGGATAAATATTGGCCACTGTGAGCGAAGCATGGTTTTCCATTCGTAAGCATCAACAGGAATCCAATGGAACATACCCGTTATCCTGTTTGCTTGACGCCGATATAACAAACCTGCGGGTAAGATTACCCAAATTAAACCGATAAATGCAGCAATAGCAGTCAAGTAATTTTGAGCCAGCAGTGGAATAATACTGAATAAACCGCAAAGTCCTAGATAATCGGCCAAACAATATTGCCAATATGGCAAATGCCCCTGCTGCAAAAAAGTGGTATCGCTTCGGAAAAGATGCAAAATGCCTATAATTACAGTAGAAATAATTGCAGCTGTCCAAATATCTGTGACACTCCATGCATTGAACCCATTAAGCCACATTGGCATAGTAATGATGGCCAATACAGCCAAAATACCCCAACCTGCAGCGCGCAAGAGCCGGAATAATTGTAATCCCCTAAATCTAAGCCAGTGAACCATATCTGCCGCAAAAGTAATTCAATTAAATAAATTATGAAAAATAGAGCGTTTTTAATATCCGCTTAACAAAAAGTGCTACTTTTGCGAGATTAATTTCCCCTAAAGTTCCATTTTAATCATACTATATAGTGAAAAACATAACGCTGACCACCGCGGTTGCGTCGAAAACCGACGATCACCTTATCATAATAGCGGATGCAGACCATATTGAGCAAACTGCCGTGCACCTCCAATCTGGTGAAATGGATTTTTTACGTGCAGCATACGCCAAAGAAGTACGCTCCTTTTTCTTCGCTAAGCCTACGGGTTGTGTCTTTGTTCGTATTCTCAAAACCGACAAGGATGCAAATACTGCTGCCGAAGATGCACGATTGGCTGGTGCCGAAGCACTCAAAGAGGTACTTGCTTACAAATTAGAGCAGGTGACCCTTAAAGAGTATTCCAATGCAAGTCGCATACTTTATTTCGCAGAAGGCATGGCCTTAGCCGCTTTCCAGTTCTTGAAATACCTCGATCATCCGGAAAAGAAAGCGCATGTGCTCAAAACCATCCATTTGGATGGGGTAGAGGCTGCCCAAGTCGATGAATTGAATGCTGTGATTGATGGCGTTTGCCATGCGCGGCGCTTAGTGAATGAACCATTTTCATTTCTTACTTCACCTCAATTGGCACTAGAAGCCCAAGAATTAGGCAAAAAACACGGCTTTTCTGTCGAAATAATGGGTAAGGAAAAAATAGAGGCGTTGAAAATGGGTGGTTTGTTAGCCGTTAATAAAGCGAGTAAAGTACCTCCTTGTTTTATTGTATTGGAGTGGATACCTATTGATCCCCGTAACGACCAACCCGTTGTTCTAGTAGGCAAAGGTGTGGTTTATGATACGGGTGGTTATAGTATTAAGCCAAGCGAGGGCATGGAGTATATGAAATGCGATATGGGCGGCGCAGCAGCCGTTTTAGGCATCTTTGTAGCCGCTGCACAAAACAAATTGCCTGTTCATCTAGTTGGACTCATCCCCGTAACCGATAATTTAGTCAGTGCAGATGCGATTGTACCGGGTGATATTATCCGTATGGCTTCTGGGACGACAGTCGAGGTAATGAACACCGATGCTGAAGGGAGGTTAATCCTCGCCGATGCGTTGCATTATGCAAAAAAATACAAACCAGAATTAGTCATTGATTTCGCCACCTTAACGGGTGCTGCGGTACGTGCATTTGGTAATCAAGCCATTTGTTATATGGGAACAGCAAACCATCAAACAAAACGAGCACTTGAAAATAGCGGTTTCAGAACCTATGAACGCTTGGTAGAAGTACCGCTTTGGCGTGAATATGGAGAAGACCTTAAAAGCCATACCGCCGATATGCGCAATGTAGGTGGCCCCGTTGCCGGAGCCATTACAGCAGGTAAATTTTTAGAGCACTTTACAGAGGGATACCCTTGGCTGCACCTTGATATAGCAGCAACGGCATTTCTCAAAGCACCATCGGGCTATAAAACAAAAGAAGGAACTGGGGCTGGTGTACGCCTCACTTATGATTTTTTAAAACAACAATATCTTAAATAAAACTGCATGAGCAATATAATAATAGGTATAACTTGTGGTGATGTGAATGGTATAGGATTGGAGGTAATACTCAAAGCCATCGCTATACAAAAAGCAGGCGCACGATATAGAACAGTAGTCTATGGCAATGCAAAAGTAGCCGCGTACCATAAAAATATTATTTCAGAAGAAAATATTCAATTCTTTACCATCAATACGCCAGAGGAAGCGGTGGCGGGTAGATTCAATGTAATCAATTGTTGGAACGATAATATCAATATTACCCTCGGCAAACCCACTGATGTGAGTGGTGAATGTGCTAAAGTGGCTTTGGAAAGGGCTGTGAAAGATTTTAAATCTGGTGCCATCGATGCCTTGGTGACCGCTCCAATTAACAAAGCAGCCATGCAAATGGCTAAATTTCCTTTTATTGGACATACCGAATACATCACCAGCGAAATGGGGGCGAAAGATTCCCTCATGCTTATGGTGAGTGATAATTTAAGGGTAGGCGTGGTGACCAATCACTTGGCGATCAAAGATGTGGCCGCCGCTGTCACCCGAGATAAAATTCTTCGTAAAATTCAAATACTGAACGAGACACTAAAAGTAGATTTTGGTATTGATAAACCTTTGATCGCTGTGTTAGGGCTTAACCCGCATGCAGGCGATGAAGGCGCAATTGGTAAAGAAGACGAAAATATCGTCCGACCTGCCATCGAAGATGCAAAAAACAAGGGCATACTCGCATTTGGCCCTTATCCAGCGGATGGATTCTTCGGTTCTGGCCAGTTTGCTAAATTTGATGGTATTTTGGCAATGTACCACGATCAAGGGCTAGTGCCATTCAAAGTCCTTTCCTTTGGCGAGGGCGTGAATTATACCGCTGGACTAGCATCAGTACGTACATCGCCCGACCACGGTACAGCGTATGATATTGCTGGTAAAGGCGAAGCTGAAACTTCTTCCTTTATCCGTGCGCTGTATTTGGCTGCGGATATCGTGAAAAATCGCAACGAGTACCTCGATATGCGCTCTAATTCATTAGAACGCCGTAAACATAAAACGCTTACAGACGAAACTGGAGCAGACGAAGAAATTGTAACTGTTATTCCCGAGTAACTCGTAAGGGTAACATTTAGGCACTTTTATCACTGGAAAGTCCTAAAATTTTAGAAAAACTAGACTTATCTTTTATCACCAAATATTTTATGAGCCATATTTTAGGCATTGATGTAGGTGCGTCCGGTATTAAGGGCGCAATCGTAGATTTAGAAAAAGGAAAACTATCGGGGGAGCGCTTCCGCGTTCCTACTCCTCAACCCGCCACACCCGAAGCAATGGCAGATGCATTTGCTCAAGTGGTGCGCTTTTTTGACTATTCAGGCGCAGTAGGTTGTGGTTTTCCAAGTATTGTTAAAAATGGTGTCTGTTTATCAGCGGCCAATATTGACGAGGCTTGGATCGGTACCAATATTGAAGAAGTTTTTGGTAAGGCAAGCGGCTGTAAAGTATTTGCCACCAATGACGCTGATGCTGCAGGTATTGCTGAAATGCGCCAAGGTGTTGGAAAAGGGGAGGACGGTCTTGTTTTTCTGATTACAATTGGTTCAGGTTTGGGTTCTGCTTTGTTTTATAAAGGTATGCTCGTACCTAATACAGAATTGGGGCATTTACTTTGGAAAAATAACAAGGTCGCGGAACAATGGTGCTCTTCTGGCGCACGCGAGCGACTCAAGATTGGCCGAAAAGAATGGGCGCGACGCTTTAATGAATACTTGCATCACTTAGAACGCCTTTTCTCTCCCGATTTATTTATACTTGGTGGGGGCGAAAGCAAGTTCTTTGACCAGTACCAACAGTTATTTGATATTAACGCAAGAATTGTACCTGCAAAATTATTGAACAACGCGGGTATTATTGGGGCAGCAGCGTATGCCGCAGAACAGTAATGAAGGCTTTATTTCAAATAGTAGATCTTAGTTGGACTATTGATACACTATGAAGTACTTATTATATGGATTCAGCCATGTAAACCATATACAAAACGAATCCAAAGTAAATAAAATTATTACAATATTATGCGTCAAATTTTAGTTCTAATGCTCGCCCTAGCGCTCTATACACAATGCGCTCAAAATACACCAGCCCCAAGTGCATCGGATGCTCCGGGCAAACTCTTGCGCCACGCTGTACTGTTCAAATTTAAAGACAGCAGTGCCGTAGCCGATATCAAAACGGTAGAAAAGGCATTCCAAGCACTTCCTGCGCAGATCAAAGAAATAAAAGCATTTGAATGGGGAACTAATAATAGCCCCGAAAACCTCAACGAAGGGTTTACACATTGCTTTTTTGTGAGTTTTGCCAGCGAGGCCGACCGTGCAGTATATTTGCCACACCCTGCACACTTAGCATTCGTAGAAGTGCTAAAACCTCATTTAGATAAGGTATTGGTATTGGATTATTGGGCAGAAAAATAGTTTTTTTGCCTAATAAAAAGCAAATTTGTTATTGTTTCCATGTTCCGTATTCATTATGAAACAGCAAAACCAGAAAGTACTCTTTCTTTTGGTGAGTGAAACGCAAGTACAATATCAGATCTTAGTACGCCTCGCTCAATGAGTTCATCTGCAATCATAATGTCAAGATTATTTTGCCAAATCCAAATTTTGCCATCCTTTATATCTAAATGAAGTCCAACAATATAAACGAATTTACTGCTGTTTTGCCAACCCGTAGTAACTAGTTGGAAATGATTGTGTTCCCGATCTATAATAACTTGATGTTCCAAACCATCGCTTGGCTTTCCAAAGTTTGATGCCTCGTTAAGGCAATTAATGATCAAATCTTGATACTTTTTTACTTTATCCATTTTAAAACGCATTGATTTTCAGTATCTACAACTAGAATTGGTATCTTTTTAAGATACAGTATTCGTTGTACATATTTTTTAATAAAAAATTTTTCATAAGCAGTTTCTGTTATTGCAATAATAACAAGTCTTTCGGGTTCTAAATCCTTGAGCGCAAAAAAATAATTGTCATATTGCCCTAGTGCTTCATAAAAGTCAAAGGAGAAATTTTGCCCAATAAAACTTTTTATCTCTACTGCAATTTTTTCTAAACCTTTTTCTGCGGCAAGTACCCTTTCTGCACCAAGATCAGGGTTATATAATTTGTCTTCCCAAATCATTTGTAATGGATCATCAGTGATCACCCATCCGTCACGTTCTAATGCCGTTTTTATCTCTGAATGGAAAAAGTCTTTTCTTGGCATATAACCTAATCTATGAACTACTGAATAATTTTAAAGGATAAAGATAGGGGGATAATAAATAAATGAACGGCATTTCTATTTTTTTTTGCCTAAAACAAGTATATTATATAACAACTTTATTTAATTCGTTAAATTTGACCGAACTTCGTTGCCTTAACGAATATCAATAAAATTTGAACAATTATGAAACTACTTATTCTAAACACCTTTTTTCTGCTTTTTTTCCACGCCATCCTGACTGCCCAGTCCACTCAAAAAGAACATTATATCGGTGCTTTTTACATGACCGATACCCGCTCTACTCCCTAGCGGCTGTTCGGTGGCGGGGCTGTCCAATGGTGATAGCATTCATGTCCGCCGATTGGATGCCACCTATTCCTGTCTTTGCTCAGATTGTTTGGCAATACCAGAAACAGTTAATCCCAATACCTGAAAATGAAATCAATTCGTGATATACAAAAATCAATTCGTATTACTAATAGTCAATTCAAACTATCCGAATTCAGTACCTTAGTAAGCCTAAAATCGACCAAAGAGAAAAATAACTTAAAAGACAGGCTAGATAGATCTACTTACATAGATACATACACCTGCCCATCCACATCCCACCAAAGCCGCACGGTAGGGTAGTGTACCATAATATTGGCAAAGGCGATGTGAAAGTCCTCCGCAGTAATCACTGTTTCATCATCGGGTGTTCTATAATAATTTAATAGGCGTAGCAGTACCGATTCAGGGATACGTGTGTCCCAAGCAAGGTTGCGCAAAGACAATTGGTGCGGTGAGTCTTGCAATGCAACTAAGTAATATTCCAGTAATCGCGACAAAAACACCCTGTTTTGTACTGTTTTGGGGTATAGTCGCAGCATCTTTTTTCTCATCAAAAACTTTTTTTAAAAAAAATATAAATTTCCTTGGTGGTTCGGGAACTATATAGTTACCTTTGCAGCCGCTTTGAAGAAGCATAGTATCGAAATGATATTTGGTTCAATAAAGCAACAAAGTTCTCTAAAATATTTTAATAGGTAATGAATCAGAAAATTCGCATTAAATTACGCTCTTACGATTATAACTTGGTAGATAAATCTACTGAAAAAATCGTAAAAACAGTACGTGCGAGTGGGGCCATGGTCACAGGACCGATTCCGCTGCCAACCGAGAAAGAAGTATTCACCGTTTTGCGGTCTCCGCACGTGAATAAGAAAGCTCGCGAGCAGTTCCAGTTGCGCACCCACAAGCGCTTGATCGAAATCTACACGCCCACTCAAAAAACAGTGGACGCGCTCTCCAAGTTGGAACTGCCGAGCGGCGTTGATATCCAAGTCAAGTTGACTTAATCGCAAAGATACGCAAATTTATTTTCTGAATTAAGATTGGTGTTTCCGGTATTTGTCAAAGTGTTTTGATTATGTATTTTTCAAAATAACTGATGTCACCGAAAGCGTTTCCGGAGTAACGGAAAGTCGCTTTTTGTGTGTCTAGGCAAATCCTAAACACGTTTCGCTCAGAAAAGCCGTATAAAAGTCTTGCAATTTTATCACGGTTCATTTATTCGCAAACAATCGTTAACTAAATATATTAAACGACAGTGAACGGTCTGATTGGTAAAAAAATCGGTATGACTAGCGTCTATGATAGCACAGGTAGAAATATCGCTTGTACTGTAATTGAAGTTGGTCCATGTGTTGTGACACAAGTCCTCACTAAAGAACACGATGGGTACTCCGCGCTACAATTAGCATTTGGAGATCGCAAAGTGAAAAACACTCCAGCCGGCCTTATTGGCCACTTTGACAAGGCTGGTACCACACCTAAAGCGGAAGTACTAGAGTTCCGCGATATGTCTATCTCTAAGTCACTCGGCGACGAAATCACAGTTAGTGAAATCTTCGAAGAGGGCGATAAAGTGAACGTATTAGGCACATCAAAAGGTAAAGGTTTTCAAGGTGTTGTACGCCGCCACGGTTTCGGTGGTGTAATGCAACAAACACACGGTCAGCACAACCGTCTTCGTGCTCCAGGTTCACTTGGTAACTCATCTTTCGCTGCTAAAGTAATGAAAGGAATGAGGATGGGTGGACAAATGGGTAATGTAAACGTGAAAGTTCGTCGCCTTAAAGTGGTGAAAATTTTCGCAGAACAAAATCTAATTCTAATCAAAGGCGCGGTTCCTGGTCATAAAGGTGCTGTTGTCGTGATCGAAAAATAATTCATATTTTACAGACAATGAAACTCACGGTATATAACATACAGGGTCAAGACACAGGCCGCACGGTTGAACTTCCGTCAAATGTGTTCGGGATTGAGCCGCATGAGCACAGTGTGTGGCTAGATGTGAAACGTTTTCTGAACGCACAACGTCAAGGTACCCACAAATCAAAGGAGCGCCGCGAAATGAGTGGTTCTACTCGTAAGTTGCACCGCCAAAAGGGAACAGGTGGCTCACGTAAAGGTGACATCAATAACCCATTGTACCGCGGTGGTGGCCGTGTATTCGGTCCACGCCCTCGCAACTACGATATAAAAGTGAATGCTAAAGTAAAATTGCTTGCTCGTCGTAGCGCACTTTCTGCTAAAGCACAAGCAGGTAGCATTATGATCGTTGAAGATTTCACGTTCGATGCACCAAAAACAAAAGCGTTCCAACAAATACTTGCTGCATTGCAAGTAGCCGATAAAAAGCCGCTAACGGTTACTCCAGAATACGATAAAATGCTTTATCTATCTGCACGTAATATCGAAAGGTCTTCTATCGCACCAGCCTCTGACCTGAATACTTATCAGATCATGAACGCAGGAACGATCGTAATTGCAGAAAGCGCAATTGCTAAAATCACCGAATCTTGCTCATAAATATCAAACTGAGGTAAATTAAAGTATCATGGTTAAGCAAATTCTGATCAAACCGGTTATTACCGAGAAATCAACAAAATTGTCCGATAAGCAAAACACTTATGCGTTTATCGTTGCTAAATCGGCCAATAAAATTGAAATCCGTAAAGCCGTAGAAAATATGTTCAACGTGAGCGTAACAAGCGTTAATACCGCTATTATGCCGGGTAAACCAAAATCACGTAGTACTAAAACTACCATTGTGCGCGGTACAAAGTCGTCTTATAAAAAAGCGTTCGTAACCCTCACTCAAGGTGAAACTATTAATATCTTCGGCAATACAGAAGAATAATTGATAAATTATTAATAATGGCAGTCAAGAAATTCAATCCCATTTCCCCCGGTTCACGCTTTCGAGTAGCGATCGACCGTTCGGATTTGACTAAAGGCGTATCGCCGGAAAGGTCATTGCTCTCTCCAATGAAGAGCACTGGCGGTCGTAACTCCGATGGACGCCGTACGATGCGCAACCGCGGTGGTGGACACAAACGCCGCTACCGTATTATCGACTTCAAACGCGATAAAGAGGGTGTAGCAACGGTTGACAGTATTCAATACGATCCAAATCGTAGTGCTTTTATCGCGTTGCTGAATTATGCAGACGGTGAAAAGACCTATATAATCGCACCAAAAGGCCTTAAAGCAGGCGATCAAGTAGAATCAGGTAAAGGTGTTGCACCAGAAACTGGTAACTGCATGTACCTTTCTGAAGTTCCACTAGGTGCTTTTATCCACAATATCGAATTGCGCCCAGGCGGCGGTGGTACACTAGCACGTAGTGCTGGTAACTCCGGCCAATTGATGGGCCGTGAGGATCGCTACGCAGTAGTGAAAATGCCTTCCGGTGAGGTGCGTCGTATCTTGGCTACTTGCCGTGCCACTATTGGTATCGTAGGTAACTCGGATCACAACCTCGAGATCATGGGTAAAGCGGGTCGTAACCGTTGGAAAGGCTGGCGTCCACGTACTCGTCCAGTTGTGATGAACCCAGTCGATCACCCAATGGGTGGTGGTGAGGGTCGCGCATCCGGTGGTCACCCACGTAGCCGTAAAGGTATTCCTTCTAAGGGCTTGAAAACACGTAGCCGCACAAAAGCGTCTAATGCGTTAATCGTAAGCCGTAAGAAGAAATCATAATTCAATAATTTTATTTTCACTAATAACTGGGTAACAAAATATGCCTCGTTCGCTGAAGAAAGGCCCTTATGTCCATCACTCGTTGTTGGCTAAAGTGGAAAAAGCAAAACAAAATACCCGCAAACAGGTGATTAAAACCTGGAGCCGTGCATCAATGATCATCCCTGACATGGTTGGTGAGACTATTGCAGTGCACAATGGTAAAACATTCGTACCAGTTTTCGTAACTGAAAATATGGTGGGTCACAAATTGGGTGAATTTTCTCCAACCCGCAATTTCCGCGGTCACGGAGGCAATAAAAAATAAACATGGAAGCTGTAGCAAAACTTAATAACTGTCCCATGTCTCCACGCAAAATGCGTTTGGTAGTGGACAATATTCGCGGTAAACGTGTAGAAGATGCCCTCAGCATTCTCAAGTACACGAACAAAGAGGCCGCAGTATGGTTGGAAAAACTCCTACTATCTGCGATCAACAACTGGCAACAGAAAGCAGATACGGATAGCTCCGACGATTATGAACTCTATGTGAAAACCGCAATGGTTGATCCTGGAGGCATTATCTACCGCTTCCTTCCTGCTCCTCAGGGCCGTGCGTACCGTGTACGCAAACGTCGCAATCACGTGACGCTTGTTGTGGCTAATAAAGTTGCACTCGACACTGAAGCATAATTCTGTTCATCGCTCACTAAACAAATCGCTCAAACGCTCAACATAATGGGTCAAAAAGCAAATCCAATAGGTAACCGTTTAGGTATCATCCGTGGTTGGGACTCTAACTGGTTCGCCGATAAAGACTACGGTCTCAAAGTGGTAGAAGACGAAAAAATTCGCTCTTACCTCCGTACTCGTAAGCCAAAAACGGCTAATAACGATCCGCGTGATCGTAACAAGCCAGTTCAAAACGGTATCAGCCGTGTGGTAATCGAGCGCACGATGAAGCGGGTAACCGTTACTATTCACACTAGCCGTCCTGGTATCATTATCGGTAAAGGTGGCCAAGAGGTGGACATGATTAAAGAAGAATTGAAAGTATTGACCGGTAAGGACGTACAAATCAATATCTTCGAGATTCGCAAACCCGAGTTGGATGCCACAGTAGTGGGTGACCAAATCGCTAAGCAAATCGAAGGTCGTGCAAATTATCGCCGTACCATTAAGGCTGCTATTCAAGCAACCATTCGTGCCGGTGGTGAAGGTATTAAAGTTCGTGTTGGTGGTCGTTTGGCTGGTGCCGAGATCGCTCGTACTGAAGAATATAAAGAAGGACGTACTCCATTGCATACCTTCCGTGCCGATATTGATTACGCCAACGTGGAAGCGTTGACGGTTTATGGAAAAATCGGTATCAAAGTATGGATATTCAAAGGAGAAGTACTTCAAAAGCGTGAATTGACTCCATTCGCAGCAGCAGAGGGCACCGGTGGTGACCGCAATACTGGTGGTGGTGGCAATGATCGTCGCGGAGGCGGTGGAGATCGTCGCGGCGGCGGAGATCGTCGCGGTGGTGGCGGTGGAGATCGTCGCGGAGGCGGCGGTGGAGATCGTCGCGGAGGCGGTGCCGGCGGAGAACGTCGCGGAGGCAGTGGTGGCGGAGATCGCCGCACTGGCGGTGGCGGCGGAGAACGTCGTGCTGGTGGTGGTGGCGGAGAACGTCGCCCCGGCGGTGGTGATCGCTCTTAAAGATTACCAAATTATTAACGGTATAAATGTTGCTTGCATTTTGATAATTTTGCAACTCATTGTACCTTTGCAGCCCTCTTGCACAAAGCAATGGCTGTTACTTATCTAAGTAATTGATTGACAGGTATTTAACTACTATAAACGATGTTACAGCCAAGACGTACGAAATATCGTAAGATGCATAAAGGTCGCAATACGGGCCTTGCATACAAAGGAAGCACTATCTCTTTCGGCAGTTTTGCCCTAAAAGCACTAGACTTCAGCCGTATCACGAGCCGCCAAATTGAGTCTGCTCGTATCGCACTTACGCGTAATATGAAACGCGAAGGTAAAGTTTGGATTCGTATCTTTCCAGACAAACCCATTACATCTAAACCTGCAGAGGTTCGTATGGGTAAAGGTAAAGGTGCCGTAGATCATTACGTTGCATTAGTACAACCAGGTCGTATCCTTTTCGAGATTGAAGGGGTTAGCGAAGAGGTTGCTTACGAATCGCTTCGTTTGGCTGCTCAAAAATTGCCTATTCTTTGTAAGGCAGTAACGCGCCACGACTACGAAGTATAAAATAAATTTTCGGTGTATTTAACCACACCGGTATTAAACTCAACTATAGCAATGGCTAAGGAAAAATTGGAACTTGCTGGCGTAAGCGTAGAAGACTTACACGCACAACTTGGCTCACTTTCAAGTGAGTTGAACACCATGAAGTTCGATCATGCTGTTAAAGGATTGGGCAACCCAATGGAATTGCGCTACATGCGCCGTGACATTGCACGCATAAATACCGAGATTCGCAAACACGAACTCGCATCTATGTCTGCTGAAAGCCTTGAAATGCGTTCAAAAATTCGCGCGCGTCGCCGCCGCCAAAAATAAATTATTCAACAATGGAAGTACGTAACCTTCGCAAGCAGAAAACAGGTGTTGTCGTGTCTGATAAAATGGACAAAACAATAGCCGTGATGGTGGAACGCCGTCTAATGCACCCGATTTACGGCAAGTTCGTAAAGCGCTCTAAAAAGTTCTTCGCCCATGACGAAGAGAATACCTGCAAGGTAGGCGATAAAGTGCGCATTATGGAAACACGTCCGCTCAGCAAAAATAAATGCTGGCGTCTGATTGAAGTCCTTGAACGCGCTAAATAAACATTTTAAAAATCAACAGTCATGATTCAGCAAGAATCTCGATTAAATGTAGCCGATAATTCCGGCGCCAAAGAAGTGCTCTGCATTCGTGTATTGGGCAGCACGCGCCAGCGTTACGCCTCTGTAGGCGACAAAATCGTGGTGACCGTTAAAGACGCGTCCCCAGGTGGTGTGAAAAAAGGTATCGTTTCTAAAGCGGTAATCGTGCGAACTAAAAAAGAAGTACGCCGTCGCGACGGATCTTATATCCGTTTCGATGATAACGCAGTAGTTCTTTTGAATGCTTCTGACGAACCACGTGGATCACGTATCTTCGGACCAGTTGCCCGCGAACTGCGCGATAAAGACTATATGCGTATTGTCTCTCTAGCGCCTGAAGTACTCTAATATTAAAGGCAATAACTGCTTAAACATCAGCAAGTTTTTATAATGGCCACTTTACAAAAAGTAAAACGCTTCAAGTTGAAGCAAAATATCAAAACCGGAGATACTGTTTTAGTACTCGCTGGTGATGACAAGGGCAAAACAGGCACTGTGCTTTCGATTCAACTCGAAAAGCAACGCGCTATTGTTGAAGGCGTCAATATCGTGAAAAAACACGTGAAAGGCACTCAGGAAGTAGAAGGCGGTATCCAAGAGATGCCAGCAACTATACACCTGTCCAACCTTTCCCTTATTGACCCTAAAACGGGAGAAGCCTCTCGTGTAGGTCGTAAAATTGTGGATGGCAAAAGCGTCCGCGTATCAAAGAAATCAGGAAATATCATCTAGTGATGAAATACGAAGCTCGTCTCAAAACGAAATATAAAAATGAGGTGGTTCCTGCTCTTATGGAGCAGTTTAATTACACTTCTGTTATGCAAGTTCCACGTTTGGAAAAAATTTGCATTAACCAAGGTATCGGTGACGCTACTGGCGACAAGAAATTGATCGATCAAGCGATTGTCGAACTTACAACGATCACAGGTCAAAAAGCTGTTTCCACAAAAGCTAAAACATCTGTATCTAACTTCAAACTTCGTGAAGGTATGCCCATTGGTGTACGAGTAACCCTTCGTGGTGAGCGTATGTATGAGTTTTTAGATCGTTTCTTCAATATTTCACTCCCACGCGTTCGTGACTTCCGCGGCGTAAACGACAAATCTTTCGATGGTCGTGGCAATTACAGCATGGGTATCACAGAACAAATCATCTACCCCGAAATCGATATCGATAAGGTAAATAAGATTATGGGTATGGATGTATCGTTCATTACTTCGGCTAGAACCGACGCAGAAGCGTATGCATTACTCAAATCTATGGGTATGCCTTTCGTAAAGCGTAACGTACAACAATAAAGCAAACCACTTAATCGCACATATAAAGCAATGGCAAAGAAATCCATCATCGCCCGCGAACATAAGCGCGCCCGCATGGTTGCAAAATACGCTGACCTCCGCAAGAAATTAAAAGAGGAAGGCGATTACGAAGCGCTAGACAAATTACCGCTTAACTCTAGCCCTGTACGTCAACATAACCGTTGCCAACTTACAGGTCGCCCTAAAGGTTATATGCGTAAATTCGGTATTTGTCGTGTTAAGTTTCGCCAAATGGCACTTGACGGCAAAATCCCTGGAATCACCAAAGCATCCTGGTAATTTAACAGGTTATTGAAACGGATAGAACTGATCTAGTATCATAAGATCAAAGCTATTCAATTTATCATTCAATCAATAAAGAAAAATATAATGCAAGTCACCGATCCGATAGCAGACTTATTGACCCGTATTCGCAACGCACAGTTGGCGGGCCATCGCATCGTGGAGATTCCCGCTTCAAAATTGAAGAAGCGCATCACGGAGATTTTGTTTGAACAGGGCTATATTTTAAAATATACCTTCGATGCAGAAGCTGCACACAAGCAGGGCCTCATCAAAATCGCGCTCAAATACGACCCAATCACAAAGAAACCGGTCATCCAAAAATTGGCTCGTGTAAGCCGTCCAGGTCTGCGTAAGTTTTCAGGCTGTGGCGATATTCCACGTGTTATCAATGGTTTGGGTATCATGATTGTCTCTACATCAAAGGGCGTTATGACGGATAAACAAGCCAAAGAACATAACGTAGGTGGCGAATTGTTGTGCTACGTTTACTAATAGGTTGAAAACCACTTTTCAACTGATTCAACATATTTAACATTAATAATAGAGTCAAATTATGTCTCGTATTGGTAAACTTCCGATAGCACTGCCTGCAAAAGTAGAAATATCGGTCGCATCTGATAATATAGTAACGGTTAAAGGCCCGAAAGGCTCACTTTCTCAGAAGGTTGATCCTGATATTACTATGAATGTTGAAGACGGAAAACTTATCGTTGCCCGTCCAACAGACCAAAAGCGCCACCGCGCTATGCACGGCCTTTATCGTGCATTGATCAATAACATGGTTGTTGGTGTTAGCGAAGGCTATACCAAGGAAATGGAGGTGATCGGTGTAGGTTACCGTGTTGAAAATCAAGGTAATTTACTTACATTGACGATTGGTTACTCTCACCCTGTTATTTTTTATCTCCCAACGGAAGTGAAATTAACTACGGCGATGGAAAAAGGTGCTCCACCATTGATTCGTTTAGAATCTATTGACAAGGAACTACTTGGTCAGGTTTGTGCTAAGATTCGCGGGTTACGTAAGCCTGAACCTTACAAAGGAAAGGGTATCATATTTAAAGGCGAAATCGTTCGTCGTAAGGCTGGTAAAACAGCTGGTGGCAAGAAATAATCATCATAATTGAAACGCCCCGGTCGGAATCGGGACGGGTTTATATAACATACAATGAAACGTACTAAACAACAGAGTCGTAAGCGGATTCATAATCGGATTCGTAAAAAGATTAAAGGTACAGCCGAGCGCCCACGCCTCACTGTTTATCGCTCTAACAAAACTATTTACTGCCAAGTAATAGATGATGTAAAAGCAGAGACATTGGCATCAGCCTCTTCCCTTAATGTGAATGGCCCAGGCATGGAGCAGGCAGTAGCGGTAGGCAAGTTAATCGCCGAACGCGCAATGGCAGCCGGTATCAAAAACGTTGTTTTTGACCGCGGTGGCTACTTGTATCACGGTCGCGTGAAAGCGCTCGCTGATAGTGCCCGCGAAGGTGGTCTTCAGTTCTAATTTTACCTCTACCAGCTCAATCAATAATTGAACAATGGCTAAGCAAAATAACGATAAAACAAACGCTGCTCCAACGGATGCTCCTGAGTTTAAGGAGAAATTGGTGGCTCTCAATCGCGTTGCTAAAGTAACTAAAGGTGGCCGTACATTCACCTTCGCAGCCGTAGTGGTTGTAGGTGACGGTAAAGGTACAATCGGTCAGGGCTTGGGTAAAGCCCGTGAGGTATCGGAAGCCATCTCTAAGGCGCAAAAAGACGCTGAAAAAAATATGGTGAAAGTGCCTATCATTAATGGCACAATCCCACACGAAGCACATGGCAAGTTTGATGCTGGCCGTGTATTCATCAAACCTGCTGCACATGGTACGGGCGTTATCGCTGGTGGTGCTATGCGTGCGGTGTTCGAGATGGTAGGTGTGCACGACGTACTTGCTAAATCACAAGGGTCTTCAAACCCGCATAACGTGGTAAAAGCAACCATCGAAGCACTCAAAAGCTTACGTGGCCCTGCAGAGGTGGCTCGTCAGCGCGGTATTTCATTAGAAAAACTTTTCAAAGGCTAATACCATGAGCAAAATTAAAATAACTCTCATCAAAAGTCCGATTGACAAGAGCAAACGGCAAAAAGACACGCTTAAATGTCTTGGTTTTCGCAAGATGCACCAAACTGTAGAGCGTGAAGATAACCCGCAAACACAAGGAATGATCCGTGTAGTGGCTCATCTTATTCAGGTACAAGCCTGATTCTAATACTTATTAAAGCACATTATTAAATCTATATACAATAATGGAACTCGGTAAACTCAGCCCCGCAGAAGGTGCTACCAAATCCCGCAAACGTATTGGTCGCGGTCAAGGTTCAGGACGTGGTGGTACTTCTACACGTGGTCACAAAGGCGACAAGTCACGCTCTGGTGCCAAACTTAAGCGTTCTTTCGAGGGTGGTCAAACACCTATGCAACGTCGATTGCCGAAACGCGGTTTTAAAAACATTAATCGTGTTGAACACGTGCCAGTTAATTTGACCTTATTGGAAACATTGGTCGCGAAATCTGGTTTAACTACTTTCAGTACACAGTCATTTATTGATTTGGGTATTGCTAAAGTAACTGAAACAGTTAAAATTCTTGGAACTGGCAAACTCACTTCCAAAGTGGAAGTTAATGTTGCGGCCATTTCTGTTTCGGCTCGCACTGCTATTGAATCACTTGGTGGTACTGTAAACATCGCCTAAAATAACTGCTCGGACGTAATGAAATTCTTTACGGTCATTAAAAATATCTGGAGTATTAAAGAACTCCGCGATCGCATCCTTTATACCCTTGCTCTCCTCATGATTTATCGTGTGGGTACTTGGGTTGTATTACCGGGTGTTGTTCCTAAAGCACTGAAAAACTACGGTGGTACCAATAATACTGGTGACCTTTTGGGTTTGGTTAATGCTTTCACTGGTGGTGCATTTGATAATGCCGCGATTTTTGCGCTTGGTGTTATGCCTTATATTACCGCCTCCATCATTGTTCAATTGATGGGTTTTGCGGTACCTTATTTCCAAAAACTTCAAACACAAGAGGGAGAAAGTGGACGTAAGAAACTCAACCAAATCACACGTGTTTTGACTATTGCTATTGCTTTAGTACAATCGGGTGGTTACCTTCAAATGGTGCGCAGTATGCCAGGCGCTGTTTCTGCTGCTGTTCCAGATGGTTTGTTTTGGTTCTCTAATTTGATCGTTCTTACTTCTGGTACTATTTTTTGTATGTGGTTGGGTGAGCGTATCACAGACAAAGGTATCGGGAACGGTATCTCTATGATTATCCAAGCAGGTATCATCGCACGTTTACCACAAGCATTCGTGTTTGAATTCCAAAACCTTTTTGGTGATAACAAAATTTTCTTGTTCATCATCGAAATGATTGCCTTCTTTATCATTGTATTATTGACTGTT
The DNA here is from genome assembly GCA_041160955.1 of Bacteroidota bacterium. Taxonomy (GTDB): domain Bacteria; phylum Bacteroidota; class Bacteroidia; order Chitinophagales; family Saprospiraceae; genus M3007. Next base: position 9,587 of record JBEAVK010000310.1, on the reverse strand, counting down.
TTGGTCATACAAGGTGTAAGGCGTATTCCTTTGCAATTTGCTAAACGGATGGTAGGCCGAACTGGAACATCTATGCCACAAACAAGTGCTCGTGATTATCTGCCATTAAAAGTAAATTCTGCGGGTGTAATGCCGATCATCTTTGCGCAAGCCTTGATGTTCTTACCGGCAACGGCAATCACGTACTTTAGTGGTACGGGTTCTGCGATGTCGGGGCGCATTAATGCATTGAATGATATTTATTCAGTGGGTTATAATGTTGCATTTTTTGTTCTGATAGTAGTATTCACGTATGTTTATACAGCCTTGATGATTAACCCAACTAATTATTCGGAGCATTTGAAGCGCAGTAATGCATTCATTCCGGGGGTTAAACCAGGTGAAGCAACTGCTGAATATATCGACAATATCATGACGAGAATTACTTTGCCAGGTGCTATTTTCTTAGGCTTGTTGGGTATTCTTCCATCTGTTGCTGCAACATTCGGTGTAAACCAACAGTTTGCATTGTTTTTCGGTGGTACTACATTGTTGATTATGGTGGGTGTCGCATTAGATACATTGCAAGTCATTGAAAGTTATTTGTTGACCTCAAAATATGACGGTTTGATTAAGTCTGGCCGTATTCAAGGTCGTTCCACTCAAGGTGTCCAAGTAGGTCAACCTCAGTAATAAGCAAAATAGATTGCCTTTTGGGGCATTGATTGAAAAAGCAATAATGGGTTATTTTTCAGGTTCATCTGGTAAAAATGTTTTTTATAAAACAAGTGAGGAAGTAGAGATCATTCGAACGGCTTGTTTGTTGGTTTGTAAAACATTGGCACATGTCGGTTCTATCTTAAAGCCCGGTGTTACGGGTTTACAGATAGACAAGGCAGCGGAGGAATTTGTACGGGATCATGGCGCGCGTCCAGCATTTAAGGGATACGGCCCAGAGGAAAACCCTTTCCCAGGTACTTTATGTGTCTCTTATAATGACATTGTGGTACATGGTATTCCAGGAGATCGTCCATTTTTAGAGACTGATATTGTTTCAGTAGATTGTGGTGTTGAGTTGAATGGTTATTATGGAGATGCTGCTTACACATTCGCCATGAATGATGTAGCACCGGAAACCATAGAATTGTTGAGGGTAACTTATGCATCATTGTATCAGGGGATTAAAAACGCAGTGGTAGGTAATAGGGTAGAAGATATTTCTTTTGCAATACAAGACTATACCGAGCGTAAACATAAATATGGCGTAGTGCGCGAATTGGTAGGACATGGATTGGGCAAATCATTGCATGAAGATCCACAAGTACCAAATTATGGCCGCCGCGGTAAAGGAATGGTAATGAGGGATGGTTTGGTATTGGCTATTGAGCCTATGATCAACCAGAAGACAAAAGACGTTTTTCAAGAGAATGACGGCTGGACCATTAGGACACGCGACGGAAAACCTAGTGCACACTACGAACATAGCGTAGTTGTAAGGAAAGGACAGGCTGATATTCTCTCTAATCACGAATTTATTTTAGATGCAATAAAAAATAATTCGGAAATGCAGATAATATTGCCAAAAAGCTAGACCTTTGCAGCCCGAAATAAAAAAACGGGTTTTTTAAGCAAAAATATGCCTAAAGAGGAATTAATCAAACAAGATGGCGTGGTAGATGAAGCGCTTTCCAATGCGAATTTTAAAGTTCGCCTTGAAAACGGTCATGTTATCTTAGCAACCATATCGGGAAAGATGCGCATGCACTATATTCGTATATTGCCAGGCGATAAGGTATCGGTGGAGATGTCTCCATACGACTTGTCACGAGGCCGGATCATTTATCGATACAAATAATTTAGTCAAAAATAAATATATAACGATATGAAAGTCAGACCGTCCATTAAAAAGCGTTCTGCTGATTGCAAAATAGTACGTCGTAAAGGTGTTCTTTTCGTAATCAACAAGAAGAACCCTAAGTTTAAGCAACGTCAGGGTTAATCTTTATCTGTCAAACACAACCTAATTTAATTACACAATATGGCACGTATTGCAGGTGTTGATTTACCGCGTAATAAAAGAGGCTTAATCGGTCTCACGTACATTTACGGTATCGGCCTTTCCACTTCTCGAATTATCCTTGACAAAGCAGGAATGGACGAGAATACAAAGGTGGAAAACTGGACGGACGAGAATATTAAAGCGATCACCATGATCATCGCTGATGAGTTTAAAACTGAAGGACAATTGCGTTCTGAGGTTCAGATGAGCATCAAGCGTCTAATGGATATTGCTTGTTATCGCGGCCTTCGTCATCGTAAAGGTCTGCCGCTTCGCGGTCAACGTACCCGTACTAACGCACGTACTCGTAAGGGTAAGCGTAAGACGGTGGCAAACAAGAAAAAAGCAACTAAGTAAACATCGGTGGCTGGTTTGGTACATGTTTTTGTGTAACAGTCAGTATTCACCGCCTTTTATTAAATAAAATGGCAAAAGGTTCATCAAAAAAAGTTGTAAAGCGCAAAGTAAAAGTAACCCCTGATGGTTTAGCTTTTATTCAAGCCAGCTTTAACAATATTATTATCTCTCTCACCAACAAACAAGGCGAGGTTATTTCATGGGCAAGTGCAGGTAAAGCGGGTTTCCGTGGTTCTAAAAAGAACACACCTTATGCAGCACAGATTGCAGCAAATGACGCTGCAAAAACTGCTTTTGAAGCCGGCATGCGCACTGTGGAGGTCTTTGTAAAAGGCCCTGGTTCTGGTCGTGAGTCAGCGATCCGTGCTCTTGACCAATCTGGTATCAAGGTACAAGTGATTAATGACGTAACTCCAATGCCTCACAACGGTTGCCGCCCTCCCAAGCGTCGTCGCGTTTAATTGCTTGATTGGGAATTTGTTATCCATTTTAAACTAGATCAGTATAGATAATGGCTCGTTATACCGGACCAACTACTAAAAAATCGCGCTCCTTTGGGGAATCGCTTTACGGATATGATAAATATTTTGAAAAGCGCAAGTATCCACCAGGACAGCATGGCCAAACGCGCAAGCGTAAGGCAGGCTCTGACTACTCTCGTCAGCTGTCTGAAAAGCAGAAAGCAAAATACACGTATGGTATCCTAGAAAAACAATTCTGGCTTACTTTCGTGAATGCAACTCGTCGCCACGGTGTTACCGGTGAGTGGTTGCTTCAATTGCTAGAAGCTCGTTTGGACAACACAGTGTACCGTTTGGGTATTTCCCCAACGCGCCGTGGTGCTCGTCAGTTGGTTTCTCACCGCCACGTAACCGTTAACGGTAATTTGGTTAATATCCCATCTTATTCCTTGAAACCAGGCGATGTTATTGGCATCCGCGGAAAGTCTAAAGGATTGGAAATCGTTACAACACATGTTGGTGGTAAAACTAATGACGTGCGTAAGTTCGGTTGGTTAGAGTGGAATCCAGATAAGATGCAGGGTGTATTCCTTGCGTACCCACAACGCGACCAGATACCTGAGAAGCTCAACGAACAGTTGATCGTCGAACTGTATTCTAAATAATAATAGCACTCGATATAGGGGGTTGTGTAAAGCAATTTTCGTCAGAGGAGTTGATTTGTTGGGTATTTTATTCAGCAGAACCACTAAATTTGACGGCTTTACGCAACTCCATTTTCGCGTATATTTGCCATATTGAAACCTTTTGACTACAAATCCCGTTTAAAGGAAGTGTATTTTAATAACTTTTGCTTGTCATAGTCATTGATTACTTCACTTTAAAGCCAAATCACACCCTTTTTTAATAAGGAGCTTTCCAATATTTATATGAGTATTCTCAATTTTCAAAAGCCTGATAAAATTCTGCTTCAAAAAGCAACTGACTTCGAAGGCACTTTTGAATTTAAACCGCTCGAGCCTGGCTTTGGTCAGACTGTGGGTAATTCCTTGCGCCGCGTATTACTTTCTTCTTTAGAGGGTTATGCGATCAGCGCAATTCGCATTGGTGGCGTGGATCACGAGTTCGCAACCATCAAAGGTGTGGTAGAAGATGTGGTTGATATCGTGCTTAACCTCAAGCAAGTACGCTTGAAGGCTGTGGCTAACGATAGCGAAACTCCACTTGGCCACACAGAGCGTATCTTTATGACCGTTTATGGTAAGGAAGAGTTTCGCGCTGGCGAAATGGATGCTGCCAATAACGTGTTCAAAGTGATGAACCCTGATCTCTTGATCTGCCGTATGGAACCTTCCGTTACGTTGGAATTGGAGTTCACCATCACTAAAGGCCGTGGTTATGCCCCAGCCGATGAAGGTGCGCCAAAAGATGCGCCAATTGGTGTTATTCCAATTGATGCTATTTATACTCCTATTAAAAATGTAGCATACAGGGTTGAAAATACCCGTGTAGGTCAACGTACGGACTATGAAAAGCTGACAATTGACGTTAAAACAGATGGTACTATCCATCCTGAAGACGCTATTCGTGAAGCAAGCCGTATCCTTATCCAACACTTGATGTTGATTACCGACGAGAATATCACATTTGATACACGTCCTAGTCAGGAAGAAAGTGTGGTGGATGAGCATATCCTACACATGCGCAAATTACTCAAGACTTCATTGGAAGATCTTGATTTGAGCGTACGTGCTTACAACTGCCTCAAGGCTGCGAAGATCAATTCTTTAGCCGAGATGGTGCGTTACGATACACACGAGTTGTTGAAGTTCCGCAACTTTGGTAAGAAATCGTTGGTAGAAATTGAAGAGTTGTTACAAGATAAAGGTCTTACTTTTGGTATGGATCTAGCCAAGTACAAACTCGACGAAGAATAATATTTTTTTTCACAAGCGTAGTAACTGTGTAGCGTCTATTGGCTGCTCCAGTGCTACCACCTTAAATTAGGTACATTATCATCCATGAGACACGGAGATAAAATCAACAACTTAGGCCGCACTGCAGCGCACCGTCGCGCAATGTTAGCCAACATGACCAATTCTTTAATTGAGCACAAGCGTATCACGACTACATTGGCAAAAGCGAAAGCATTGCGCCGTTATGCAGAGCCGTTGCTTACGAAGGCGAAAGACAACTCTACGCACTCTCGTCGTATTGTGTTCGGTTATCTCCAAAGTAAAGAAGCGATCCAAGAACTTTTTGGCCCAATTGCCGAAAAAATTGGAGAACGTCCAGGAGGGTATGTTCGTATCATCAAATTAGGTTTCCGTCGTGGTGATGGTGCCGATATGGCGATGATCGAATTAGTAGATTACAACGAAATCTACAATCCAAAAGGAAAAGATGCTGCTAAGAAGAAAACGCGCCGTGGCCGTCGTACCTCTAAAGCCGCTGAAGCTGCCGCTGCTGCACCAAAAGCTGCTAAAGTTGCACCAATAGTTGAAGCTGCTCCGGTGGTGGAAGATGTTGTAGCACCAGTAGAAGAGGAAGTAGTAGCACCAGTTGCAGAAGTAGTAGCAGAAGTTGCACCTGAAGTAGTCGCCGAGGCTGCTGCTGAAGAAACTGCACCTGAAGCACCTGCTGCTGAAGAGAAAAAGGAAGGCGAAGAAGCGTAAAAAAAATAACTGCTGAGGACTCTTTTCGGGGGTAATCAGCAGTTTTTTATTGGGGGATTAGCTCAGCTGGTAGAGCGCTTGCATGGCATGCAAGAGGTCATCGGTTCGAATCCGTTATCCTCCACGAGATTATTTGATAAAGCCATTGCGTTGATTCGTGATGGCTTTTTTTGTGTTTTTGGGGGTGGGGTAATTATTTTAAGTATTCTTGTGATTATTCAGGTTTTAAAACTAAATTTTATAATTAAAAAACATTCCATATCTTAGCTCTATTAAATTCCAATAAACTAAGATTGTCCCGAGTAATGGTGTCCTATCAATCGCATGATAATACAATATTTAACAGCAAATAGCGCCTTCGATGATAAGCACAATCTTTGCTGGTCAAGAAAAAAACTGTTGAAGAGGACATATAAAGAAACCAGAAAACCTAATAAAATCAATCAAGCATGCCAAAGAAAAGAGATATTATGAACTTGGACGATGTCACTCCTAATTCGCCTAAAATAAGGCGAAATTGGTTACTAGTGATAGGCATTGATAAGTATAAAGAGCCTAAGTTAAAGTTGAACAATTGCGTAAGCGACGTAACAACTCTAGCAGAACTGCTCTGCAAGCGGTATCATTTTGAGGCATCCGATATAATAAGGTTATTAAATGCGGAAGCTACAGCAAGCAATATTAATAAAGTGCTCAAGGAGGCTCGGGCGCATTCTTCAGAGGATAATCTGATCATATTTTTTTCTGGTCATGGCTCTAGCGAAGAGTTGACTGGTGAATACTATTGGCAACCATGGGAAGCAGATCATGAGGATGAAACTACTTGGTATGCATTAAATCATTTCAAAGCATCACTCAAAGCACTCCCTCATCAGCATATTTTAGTGATTGTAGATGCATGTTTTCCCATCGGAGTGTTGCGACGGGGGAATTCTAATAACGTAGTTGCCCAACTTGATCAGGAGAAAAGCAGATTTGCCTTAACTTCAGGCAGAAATCATACGGTAAGTGATGGCAACCCTGGCGAACAAAGTCCGTTTGCGGCTGCTTTAATACGTGCCTTAACAACAAATGACCAGCAGTGGTTGCGTGTTGGATCATTGTATGATAATGTTCTTAATTATACATCCCGGAATACAAATGGGACGCAATTACCAAAATATGAAACTATTCCAGGATTTGAAAACTGTGATGGAGAATTTTGCCTTCAACTCCGCTCGAATTTTATTAATAAGCCTTCCAATAATCTCGAATTAGCAACTCCTATATTACCCCGATACTTCAAAGCTATTCCTATTGCTCATATTCAACCTAGTGATCTAATGCCTTTACGCTCCCGTCCATCGGAAGGATTTCGGGCTTTTTATCATGAACGTTCATATCTTGATGATCAACTTTATCAAAATTATGCGATTCGTCAACATACGATCATAACCGGAAAACCATTAGCAGGGAAAACCCGTGCTGCTTTACAATTAATCAAAAAATTAGACAATCAGGATATTACAGTTTTACTACCCAAAGAAGGATCTATTTCAAAAGAGGATTTTCAATGGCCAAAACAGGGTAATTATATTTTCTTTATAGATGAAATAGATCGTTTTTTAGAAAATGATAATGGTGAATGGTTACTGCAAAAAATACTTTCCTTTGAAAATGTTTTTGTATTAGCAACCTGCTGGCAGGATAAATACCCTGAAGTGAAAAATAACATTGCGCAATACCTGCATACGTTTAAAGAGCAAAAAATTGGGTTATTGAATGATGATGATATTCAAATAATCATCATGTATGCGCCTAAAAGCATACTTACCCGCTCTGATAGGACTATTGGGAGTTATTTTTTACCAATGCATGAAATGAAAAGGCGGTATGAAAGCCTAACGAAAGGTTCATTGGAACAGGAAATATTCCGCACATGTAAAGTATATTTTTATTGGAATAATATAAATCGATCAACCTATTCAAAACAGAAAATTAAAGAATATATTGATATTCGTTTCCAAAAACATTATGGTAGAGCCGAATCTTTTTTCCCTGCTCAATGGGAAAGTGCATTTCATTTACTCCACGAACTCAGTTTGTTAGAAGAACAAATAGATGAGTTAGTCGTTGAAGAAATTTATCTGAGTGATTTTATTATCGAGGATCAGGAGGCACTTTTTAAGGAGTACATTACATATTTCCCGAGCTACAAAAATTCAGGCAAAGCCATACGAATTTCAGATTCGCGAGAAAGAGCAGCTCGTATCTTCGATTTTGTAAAGCAATACCACCTTCCTATTGATGTGTATGTATATACGAATTTAATCAACAAAATAGGCCATCGCCTTAATTTGCTGAATTTATTGGAAGAAATGAGAGTAGTAGGTATAAAACCGAATGAATTTACGTTCAACAGTTTAATCAACAAGGCTACGACGATAGAAGCAACACGACAGTTGCTGGAAGAGATGAAAACGGCAGGTATAAAACCGAATGAATTTACGTTCAACAGTTTAATTAACAAGGCTACGACGTTAGAAGCAACACGCCCGTTGCTGGAAGAGATGAAAACGGCAGGTATAAAACCGAATGAATTTACATTCACCAGTTTAATCAACAAAGCTTCGACATTAGAAGCGGCGGGGCTCTTATTGGAAGAGATGAAAACGGCAGGTATAAAACCGAATGAAGTTACGTTCAACAGTTTAATCAACAAAGTCTCAATATTAGAAGCGGCGCGGACGTTATTAGAAGAGATGAAAACGGCAGGTATAAAACCAAATGAAGTTACGTTCACCAGTTTAATCAACAAAGCCTCAACATTAGAAGCGGCGCGGACGTTATTAGAAGAGATGAAAACGGCAGGTATAAAACCAAATGAAGTTACATTTACCAGTTTAATCAACAAAGCCTCGACATTAGAAGCGGCGCGTCTCTTATTGGAAGAGATGAAGATGGCAGGTATAAAACCGGATGAATTTACGTTCAACAGTTTAATCAACAAGGCTGCTACGTTTGAAGCATCGCGACTGTTGTTGGAAGAGATGAAAACCGCAGGTATAGAACCTGATACGTTTACATTTAGCAATTTAATCAGGAAATCTAGTTCAATTGAACACGTGTTATTTGTATTGGAGGAATTAAATATGTCAATACCCTCAGTAGATATCGATACTTATAATTTTATGCTTAACAGTACTAAAAATATAAATTTTATCGAATCATTTCTTTCCCAAATGAAGAAATATAGAATTTCCATTAATGAATTTACTTTCGAGATTATTTCTGACATTGTCCACAATGACTTGGATTCATCTGAGGACTTTTTTTTAGCAATGATTGAATGTGGTGATCTTTTTAACACTGACATCTGGCTAAAGTTATTTATTTATGAGTGCTTACCGAATATTTATCAATATCCATTCTGGGAAAATAATGTATCTGAAATTATATCGCAAGACGATGAAATTATTACCTTATTCGCATGGCAATGCCATATACCAGAGTATAAAATATTACTTACTGAATCGCTTAAAGACAAAAATTGGAATTACTATGCTCTAATGGGGGAAAGCCATATTCTATTAGATTGGAAGACCGCCGACACGTACTTTGAAAATGCTCTTGAGAACGTAATAGAAGAGCAAAAATATGTTATTGGGGAATTAATAGCAAAAAACATTGTGTGGAATTATCTTACAGATCGTTATCCCGAAGCTTGGCAATACTGTATTGATGCACTTGCATTACAAGAAAAAGGCTATCTTCATTTATCTTTGCAACTTTTATTACACATGCTGATTGAACAAACGGAGTTTGCTGATCTTGGAGATTCAATAGATAATCTTTTATTGGTTTATCCGATTAATCATCAGGAACTAGTATGTTTTCTTGAAGAGGAATTCCTTGATACAAAAAGTGTGTCGACTGAAAAATTGAAGATTTTGAATGAAATTTGTCAAAGAGAGCATGACTAAAAAATGTATCCATAAAAAAGGTATTTAGTGGTTTTTAATACTGCAAACACCAATTAAATATTATAAAATATAATTAAAATTCAATACATATTAT
>JBEAVK010000304.1:0-6297 GCA_041160955.1 Bacteroidota bacterium | reverse complement strand
AATTTGCCATCGTCCCAGACACCGTTGAGCGAGGGACTAATGGTGAGTATATGATTTTTTTTGAATGTCCATTCTGTATCAAATCTAGGAATTAAAAAGGAGTTCCATTCAAATTGGTCGTCGTCGGGTTGTCCTATCTGTTGGTAGAGTACCCTTGCGGCTAAATCCACCTTTTTTTTAGATTTTGTGTGTCGTAATGGACGGTAATCCAACTCTGCCCGCACGGTATGCCGAAACTCTTTTCCATTGTAAAAAAGCGCATAACCGGAGTTGATACGTAACCACTTACGCGGACGATAATTGAATTGAAGGGAGGTATTTGATCTCCAGTCCCAATTGATTTCCGTAGGTAAATCGTTGAGTTCGTTGCCATCAACAGGAGTGCCATTACCCGCACCTGGTGGTAGGTCGTCGTCATCGTCGTCGTCATCATCGTCATTGTCGTCGTCATCTGTACGATAACGATCTGGAATAGCCCAAAAACCTTCTTCGTTGAAAAAATCGCCGTATTGGTTATCGTACCGCTCAATTTCAGGCGTAAGTTGAAACTGCTGGCGAATATCGAGGCTCGTTTTTTTAGTAAAGTTGACTGTTTTACGAACCCCGACGCTAACATTGTACCCTACTTGTTGGGTATAAACTGTGGTGGCTACTGCCAAAAGAAATAGTAAAATAACAATTCGATGCATGATAAAAGTGATTTATTATCAGCATATCGCAGGGCGGTGTGAATGTTACCAGGAAATGTTTTTATTCATCAAAATTGGTGGCAGTCTAAATCATTCGAGTGTATGACAGAATCTGGGTATGATATTTTATTTACACAAACAATTGATTAGTGCAAAATTGTCGGGGTGACAGAAAAAGTCGCCCCGACAATAGGCCAATATTCGATAAGTACCACTTGGAGATCGTTGAATATTTGCACCTAAGTTTTGACATTATTGAGACTTTTAAGTTCGTGTGGGTACTGTATTGGGGCTATTGTCGGGGCGACTTTTTTCAGTCACCCCGACAATTTTGTTGAGATCCATAGTTTGCACTCATAAAATATCATACCCCGATTTTGTCACGCACTTTAATCATTCCGCCTCCACCACCAGCATCATTATGGTGGCAATTTTGCCTTTTTCAGGATGGCTAATAGCCGAAAAGGCCATTTTTTTATCGGAAAACTGAATATTTTGTGGCTCAATCAGCACATCTGCAAAAGCGGTATGTACTTTTTCTGGAAATTCCCCACCCTGCTCCTGCTCAATAGATTGTAACCGTTGTTCATACTGCCCGATGGGTGCATGGCTATATACAATGCACAAATAATCTTTGCCGGGAACAGGTAATTGTAGCAAACTTTCTTCGCTTGGTATCACTATTTCAACCGTTTTTTCCAGTACAAAACCTGCCGATGCGATCGCCTGTTTTTTCCTGGGAAAGTGCTGGTTTAAAGTACCATCTTGACTTTGGCTAAAAACATATACGTATCGCCCGCGCGGTATTTCACGCGCCACTAATTGGAATACATCACCTACTTTAAATTGTGCTTTTGTCGTTTGGTAAAGCCCCCCTGCGCCTGTGTTTTGAAGCGTTGTAGCGATTTCTTCAAAATACATTAATTCATCGCCATTTTCGTTGCTCACATAACCGGCGGGCTGTCGGAAAACAAACTCTCCACTCAATACCACCGATTCCGTGGGTATATTGGGGGCGGTTTGGACACTATTGGCGGGTACAATGGCAGGTTTATTCGTTGCTATATGAGTGGGAGGCACCACAACGTAAGCATAGCGGCATAATCGCTCAAAATCATCAAAATACATTCGGATAAAGCCGTTTTTCCCCCAAGAAGCCCCAAAACTATTGAGTAAATCAAAATATTTTTCAACGCTATTGTAACCCACTACCACCATAGCATGATAACCCGCTGTGGCTTCGTTTGTCTCTGGATTCCAGGTATCAGCACCCGGCAATACTTCAAAAAAACTTTTTGTGATACCAATACCTACAATGATCGGCGTTTGAGTCGCCAAAATTTTGCAAGTTTTACTAATTTTACTCTTTGCATCTTCATCAATGGCATAAACTGACGCAAAATCCTGAACCCGGTATTGGCTGGCTTCTGCTATTTGTTGTGCGTTAGGTTGCTCAGCGCAATCATTTTTATCAAATACAAAGGATTCTTCTAAGCAATCACCCATCGTTTTTAGTAAAACCAAGCCATCCTCGATATAAGCCCCTTCCGAACAGTCGGTTTTGTTCTTTCTGATCTGATTGTACAAAAAAGCCGCAGAATGCGCATTTTTTGTGATCACTGCCTGATCGGTTATGTTGTTGAGTATTGCTCGATGGATGGTCAGTGCGCCGTAGCCAACTGACCACCCTACACATGCACCGCTTTTTCCTTGATTTCCAGGTACTGGACAATACTTTTTTAAACTGACACGCGCCGGAATTTCTGTGTATTTCACCCCGCTGTAGGTAGGGAGTAACGGTATTTGCTGATAACGATCATCAGAAACCAGCAAACCGCTAGTTTGGCCCCATAATGCAGCAGCGCAGCATACAAAGACTATAAGAAATAAAAAACGTGTCATATTAAAAAATTATCGCTAAGTACTTATATTTTATGATTCACCCCTACCCTATTAAAAACCTATTTTAACTGACTTTTTAAGGCTTGGGCTTGCGCTCCAAAAATACCATCTGGTGGAATACCATTTAAGGTCTCTTGTGCAGATTCGGGTTTGTTATCCGCCAAATAAGCCAAAGAAAGATACCATAACGCAGCCTCTTTCACGGGTAGTTCGGTGGATTGTGCCGCATCTACGAGTGGAGTAATGGCGCGACTTGGTTGCCCCATCATCAAATAGGATACACCTATATATACTTTGGGTACTAACTCCGGATACTGCGTACTGTAAGCACTGAGCAAACGCACTGCTTCCGAATACTGGCCAGCATCGTAGGCGGTCATACCGATGCGCAGGTCGTTCAGCGCGATACTGTCGGTTGTCACAAATAGCACATTTTCGAGTGGTTGAAGTGCTGATTGTGCTATTTTTTGGCTTTCAGACAAAGGCGTATCGCTGCTTTTTACCCAAAAATAAGCCCCAGCAGCTACGATTAAGACCAACGCAGTACTTAGTATTAAAGTATTCCATTTACTCCAAAATGAAGGTGCTGCTGGTGGTGGCGGCGGGAAGCCTTCGGCAGCAATCACACTGCTTAAAATCGCAGATGCGGCGGCCATTTCACGATTTTTAAGGGCAAGTACAAGGCTTTGTCCAAATGCTAGTTCGTCGGCAGTGACACTGTCAGCGGCACTTTGTTCCAAAAAGGAACGCTGTTCGGACTCGTCCATATTGCCAGTAACGAACGACTGTATTTGCTCCTGAAGTGGGTAATTTGTATTTTCCATAATATTAAAATTCTAATTGTGGTGTTTGTAGGTAATCTTCAACAAGTTTTTTTAGTTTTTTTCTACAATCAAAAATTCGTTTTCTTAGATTATTGTAATCGTAGTTCATTTGAGCCGCAACATCCTGCAATTTCATTTCCTCGAGGTGATACAATCGAATAATATCATCGCAGGGTGCTTCCAAGCGTTGTAAGCAATGGTGGATAGCCTCAATTCGGGTATCCTTAGCAATGGCTGCTTCAACACTCAAATCGGAATCATCCATTACCTGTTGTCGTGCTGGATCCAGTTCGTCGGTTTGGCGTACTTTCCGTCGGCGCAATTCGTCTCGCCACCTGTTAGAGGTAAGCATATAAACAAATCGGTCTAATTTGCCTTCTTCTTGATAACGTCCTTCTCGTACTGCATTCCAAAGTTCTAAGATAACGGTTTGTACCATTTCGCGAGCATCATGCTCACTACCGCTGTTTTTCCGGACATACCCGACAATCATTGCCCCTTGGGTACGGTATAAATGGCGAAAAATATCCGGGTCGCTGCGCAGCAAACCATCTTTTATTTGTGTCGTACTATATGTCATATTTTATTAGGTTTCAATAAACGCGGTGCGCAATCTTCTATTACACCTGATTATTGATCTCGTTTGTATTATATCGAACTGGTTTAAAAATGTTACTGAAACAATTCGATTATAATAATGTTCCTAAAAATCTGTCGGGGTTTACCACTCACTTTATTTACTTTTGCTCATAATTTTTAAAAAACTGGTAACATTTTAAAACAGCTGCGATATGCTGCAAAATTATATACTAAAAACACATGCGCTACTTTTTCATAACGCTATTTTTAACGATTACTTGGTCAATGTTTGCCCAACACGACACTATTCCATTTGGGGCTGCCAACCTAACTGAAAATGAAATCACTTCTGAATTTGTCAATGCCAGTGACGGAGTGTATGATAAATTTGTTTTGATTCGCTGGCAGTCTTCGGACAATGGTAATGATTATCGCGTATTCAGGGCCACCTCGGCTAGTGGAGCATCATTACGGGAACTCACTAAAAATTGGCAAAAGAGCAACTGGCTTTGTGATTATAGTGCCGAAAAAGGACGAGATTATTATTATGCAGTGATGGAATCTGATGGCAAAACGAGTACACCGCTCAGTAAGTTCGATAAGGGTTTTTTGGCCAAAACAACCACTATGGCCTTGGAAGAATCGGTTTCTGCAACTACGCCAGATAAATATGCAGCTGGTCAAGTTGTTTTTATGCTTGTCGCTGAACTCTCTATGGATTCTTTGGATTACACCGCCGGCAGCGAAGTGCCGCTCCGGGTGGTATTACAAAATATATTTGAAATAGCGGCTAGCCGTACTGATTTGCGCGTTTACTTATCCAATGATCCTATTTGGGATTTTTCGGATCAAATGCTTGATGCAAAATCGTATAGTGGGTTTCCTGCTCATTTTAAGGGTGTTTTAAATGAAATGGTTACCATTCCAAAGGAGCAACTACCCGGATCTTACCATTTAATTGTAGTGACGGCACCCGAAGGCAGTATCCTGAATGCCAAAACATTTAATATTTCGATTAAAATTAAATCATAATGAATCTTAACCGATTACTTGTTGTTTTTTTTATCTTTCTGGGGCAATACGCAAGGGCGCAAGATCCTTGTGACCCACCAATTGTGGCATCATTCGTATCATCTGGCCCAGTGTGTTCGGGCGAAGTCGTTACGCTCACTTTTACTTTACCGGATGATGATGATGATGTATTTGACGTGACGTACAGTATTAATGGGAATACATTTACCCTGATTGATGTAGTCAATGGTGCAACGGTGCAGCATGTTGTAACTGTTTCGACCAATGCTGTACTCCTTCAAGTGGTGAGAGAAGAGGATGATGACGATAGTTGTTTTACCAATTTTAATTTCTCTATCTCAATAACGGTTGCGAATCCTATTGTCAGCATTTCCAGTCAAACTAATCCTGCATGTGGACAAAATAACGGCAGTATCACCGCCAGTGCATCGGGTGGAACGGCACCTTACCAGTATAGTTTGAATGGGGGAACATTTCAAAATAGTCCAAGTTTTGGAGGGTTATCTGCGGGTAATTACACAGTTGTTGCGCGTGATGCATTGGGTTGTACAGCCGATATTTCGACCGATTTGAATAGCGCAGGTGGTCCAACAGTCAGTATTTCCAATCAAAATAATCCAACATGTGGACAAAATAACGGCAGTATCACCGCCAGTGCATCGGGTGGAACGGCACCTTACCAGTTTAGTTTGAATGGCGGAACATTTCAAAACAGTCCAAGTTTTGGAGGGTTATCTGCTGGTAATTACTCGGTTGTTGCTCTGGATGCTGCGGGTTTTACATCCGTTATTTCGACATATTTAATTAGCGCAGGTGGCCCAACAGTCAGTATTTCCAGTCAAACTAATCCTGCATGTGGACAAAATAACGGCAGTATTACCGCCAGCGCATCGGGCGGAACGGCACCTTATCAGTTTAGTTTGAATGGCGGAACATTTCAAAATAGTCCAAGTTTTGGAGGGTTATCTGCGGGTAATTACACCGTTGTTGCGCGGGATGCATTGGGTTGCGAATCCAGTAGTGTTGCAACAACTTTGAGTAGCGCAGGTGGCCCAATAGTCATTATTTCCAGTCAAACCAATCCAGCATGTGGACAAAACAACGGCAGTATTACCGCCAGCGCATCGGGCGGAACGGCACCTTACCAGTTTAGTTTGAATGGCGGAACATTTCAAAATAGTCCAAGTTTTGGAGGGTTATCTGCGGGCAATTACACGGTTGTTGCGCGGGATGCTGCGGGCTGTACAGCCGATATTTCAACCGATTTGAGT
>JBEAVK010000283.1:0-5966 GCA_041160955.1 Bacteroidota bacterium | reverse complement strand
AATAATTGTATTGTACCAGATTCAATGAGGCGGAGAAAACGCGTTTCTACCACTTTTTTGGTGTTTGCATTATTGTCCAAACCCATTCGGAAAGGTACTGTAAATGAAGTAAATGTCTCGTTTTCGCCCAGTCCAAAGCCTCTTATGTCTTTGGGTGAAAAGGCTGAAGGGGCATCATTACTGTTTTTTTTGAACAATACCTGCGTTGAGAGCACCTCATTCGGTTCGTCCAAAATTTCACCCCGAAGGGTGTCGCCTGCCAGCGTAATGATAAAACCTTTGGTGAAAATTTTTTGCGCACCAGCGCATGTTGCGCCGCACAGCAGCGCAAGTAGTAGAAAATACTTGGTCATAAAAAGTTGATTGTAATGGGTGTGTAATGTTAAATTTACATGCGTTTAAATTCTATAATTCAATTGTATCGCCAAAAAGTGTTCGTAGAGCGAATTAGCATAATTAGTACCCGGTTTGCCAGGTCTATATAATAAATTCAGCGCACGGTTGTATCGAAAAGTCCAGCCCCAATGGCGGTTCATATAAATGGTAGCACCCAAAATGAGGCATACACTATGGTTATTTAAATCTTCTAAAGCCGAAGAAATACCAAAACCATCGTCGAACTTATCCCTATAGCCCAACAAACGGCCATAACTCACACCAGCATTGAACACAGCGCGGTACCAATCTGGCTTATTGCTCTCGCCAGCTACCAACCAATCGGAATAATGCCATTGAAAGGGTACTTCCACATAGTTCAATGTGGTACTATAATAAGGGAAATATTGCGGTTGGTTTCTACAACCACGCTGGGTAAACAAGAACTCCACACTAGCAGATTGCTTGCCTTTCAAACGTGCTGCAACCCCTAGTCCGCCTTGTAAGCCAACTTTGTGGTAGCCGGCAGATACATCGCCATCAATTTGAGAAGCGGTTAGCCCCGCAATCGCCTTGGCAGAGAAACGCGCCTGACCTTGGGAAAAATTAATTTGTCCTAAAAATAAAATACAGCACAGCAGAAAATTGCGGTACTTTTGCAGGGATAATGGATTGACGAACACTCGCATGAAATTGGGTAATTTTGTGTAAGTACTTCATTGATATTTGTTTAGTATATTGTCGTAGATATTTTGGGTCAGAATAACTTGTTTTTAAGGCGAATAGTAGCCCTATTTAACGATAAAACAGGGAAATTATGGCCAAAAAGATCACGAGAATAGGCTAAACTAATATCAATGAAGTACTTGTGATAATGAAATAATTTATTATTTAAGAACAATGCAGGAATGTTTACTCTATACCAGCATCGTTCCTTTTATGCAAAGTTACGCAGGTTTTGTAATTCAGGAGCTATAAAATAATAAGTTAAGTTATTGCTTTATGGGTTGTCAAAACCCTAAACTCGAAATTCAACAGTAGAAAATGCGCTTTACACAAGGAACACTCAAGAAAATAGAAGCCACTTTTATCGAAATTGGCTATACCATTCGCTACGAAAAAGGTAATTTTCAAAGTGGATACTGCCTCGTTGAAAATAGAAATATTGCGGTGGTGAATAAGTTTTTTGATACTGAAGCACGGATCAACACCCTGCTCGATATCCTTTCTAACGTAGAATATGACGAATCTAAACTACCAGAGGAAACCCTAACGCGTATCAAAAAATGGCGCAAAGCACTCGACGACGATTCATCCGAAGATTCAACCACCAATCCACAATAACGTGAAAATTACTTTACTCGGCACTGGTACTTCCCAAGGCGTTCCGGTCATCGGCTGCCAATGCCCAGTTTGTATGTCAACAGACCCACGTGACAACCGACTGCGCACCGCCGCACTGGTATCGGATGGAGCAACCAATATTCTCATTGACCCTGGCCCCGATTTTCGACAGCAAATGCTCCGCGCAGGTATTAGAAAACTAGACGCAATTGTCATTACCCACGAGCACAACGATCACGTGATCGGTATCGATGATGTGCGGCCTTTTAATTTTGCCTCGGGTAAACCTATTACGGTATATGCGTTGGCGCGTGTTGCGCAAGATTTGAAAAATAGATTTCAATATATCTTTGGTGAACCAATTCCAGGCTTACCACGTATTGATTTGGTACATATTGACCAAGAAAGTGTCTTTACGATTGAAAATATTACGATACAGGCTATTGGTATTTTGCATGGAAGATTACCGATTTTGGGGTTTAGATTTGGCCATTTAGCCTATATTACGGATATGAAAACCATTGTCCCCTCGGAAAAAGAAAAATTAAACGGCGTGCAATACCTAGTCGTCAATGCACTTCAAGAGGAATACCATCCCACCCACATGAACCTAGAAGAAGCATTGGACTTTGTGGCTATTATTCGTCCTGAAAAAACATGGTTAACGCATTCCAGTCACCTCTTGGGTAAACATA
The DNA here is from genome assembly GCA_041160955.1 of Bacteroidota bacterium. Lineage (GTDB taxonomy): Bacteria > Bacteroidota > Bacteroidia > Chitinophagales > Saprospiraceae > M3007. Next base: position 3,552 of record JBEAVK010000283.1, on the reverse strand, counting down.
AAGACGTAGAAAAAAAATTGCCTAACGGTGTTTATATGGGTTATGATGGATTAGAAATTAGTTGATGTATAATATCTAATTTTGGCGAAAAAAGTAGGAAGCGGGTATTCTTGCACAGATTTTTAGTTTTTTGAGATTTGCAAGCGCAACTATTTTTTTCTCAAAAGGAAAAGTGTTCGACAGTAATGTGTTAAATGAAATTTATATAAAAAAACATGACAAAAGCAGCATATATTATTGATGGTTGCCGTACAGCAATTGGTAATTTTGGAGGAGCATTAGCCGCCGTTCGCACCGATGATTTGGCCGCAATTCCCATAAAAGCACTGATGGAACGTTACCCGGATATTCCATTAGACGCATTGGATGATGTAATTTTAGGTTGTGCCAACCAAGCAGGCGAGGACAATCGCAATATTGCTCGAATGAGCCTATTATTGGCAGGGCTTCCTGTTACTGTACCCGGCGAAACCGTTAATCGACTCTGCGCTTCGGGTATGTCGGCAGTGGTACAAGCCCGTCGTGCTATATTAGCAGGCGAAGGCGATTTGTTTATTGCCGGAGGTGTTGAAAATATGTCGCGTGGGCCATGGGTCATTTCCAAAACCACTCAGGCATTTGGTACCGATGCCAAAATGTACGATAGCAGTTTTGGTTGGCGGTTCATCAATCCGCGTATGCAAGCGATGTACGGCACCGACGCCATGGGCGAAACTGCCGAAAATTTGGTAGATCAATACCAGATCAGCCGCGAAGATCAAGACCAGTTTGCCTTATGGTCACAAACTAAAGCCGCTCAAGCCCAACTGACTGGCCGCCTAGCCTTAGAAATTACACCCGTACTCATCCCTCAACGCAAAGGTGATCCCATCCAAATAAATACCGACGAGTTTATCAAGGCTGGGACTACGCTCGAAGGTTTGGCTCGACTAAAACCAGCATTTCGTAAAGAAAACGGGACTGTTACGGCTGGCAACGCTTCTGGCCTGAACGATGGTGCTGCAGCCGTCTTAATGGCTTCCGAAAATGCCATACAGCAGTACAACCTTAGACCAATGTCGCGTATTATGAGCAGTGCGGTAACGGGTGTAGAACCACGTATTATGGGCATAGGCCCTGTTACCGCTTCACAATTGGCACTGCAAAGAGCAGGGCTTACCCTCGCTGATATGGATATTATTGAACTCAATGAGGCATTTGCGGCGCAGTCCCTTGCATGTACACGCGCATTGGGGCTTTTGGATAATGATCCGCGTGTCAATCCCAACGGCGGCGCTATTGCGCTCGGGCATCCACTCGGAATGTCGGGTGCGCGTATCTTGTATGCTGCGTCTTTAGAATTACAAAGAACAACCAAACGATATGCCTTAGTCACTATGTGTATTGGTCTAGGACAAGGGTATGCTGTGGTATTAGAAAATACCGATATGGGGTAGTGGAATGCAATGAATAGGTTACTTGCCAATAATATCGTACCTTCGCCAAAATCATATACACGCAAACTCGCTTTATGCTAGACCTTCACACCCACCACAACCCCACTTCCGAACACGTAACGGCTATTGTTAATCGTAGTTTTGGCCGACCATACCCATCCTCGCCTTTGTATTCGGCGGGTTTGCACCCGTGGTACTTGTCCGTAGAAACAATGCCCGAAGCACGCGGATGGTTGATGGCTCAGGTAAAAGACCCAACTTGTAAGGCTGTAGGCGAAACAGGATTGGATAAAGCATGCAAAACCGATTGGGATTTGCAGATGGAAGCATTTGAATTTTGTGTGGAAACTGCAGTCGATGCGCGCAAACCCTTGATTATTCATTGTGTTCGTGCATTTGAAGAAGTACTTGAAATGAAAAAGAAATACGGACGTGCGCATGAGTCCGTCCGTTGGATTTTTCATGGATTTAACAAGAACCCTGCCGTAGCGGAAATGCTGCTCAAAGCGGGTGCTTATTTGTCGTTTGGTGCGGCTATTTTAAATAGTAAAAGCCCTGCGGCACAATCTTTGCGCATTTGCCCCGATGATCGTTTTTTCTTAGAAACAGACGATCTCGAAAATATAGATGCCGAAGCGATTTATGAAGCCGCAGCCGTAATTCGGGGCAAAGGCTTTGTGCCACCGGCCTTATTTTAAAGACAAGTAATATTTTTTTTCCTGAAAATCCCAAACCTTGCCGTACATTTGCAGATGGAACTACACCGCAACACCGACCGCCCAAAGTTTTTGGGCTTTTCTCTTACCTTCGACGACGTTCTGCTCGTCCCTGCTTACAGCGAAATCTTGCCACGTGACGTGGACATTAGCACACAATTTACAAAAGGTATTCGACTCCGAGCACCCATCGTATCCGCTGCCATGGATACCGTGACCGAACAAGGACTTGCTATTGCTATTGCACGGCAGGGTGGTATCGGCATGATCCATAAAAATATGTCTATTGATGCGCAAGCAGATCAAGTACGCGCTGTAAAACGTTCGGAAGCAGGTATGATCCTCGATCCTGTTACCCTTCGTCCGGATGCAACTGTGATCGACGCACGCGAACTCATGCGCAAACACAGTATCGGAGGTATTCCAATTGTCGATAAAAATGATAAATTATTGGGTATCCTGACCAACCGCGATTTGCGCTTTGAGGCCAATCCAGCCCGCTTAGCCAAGGAGTTGATGACCAAGCGCAACCTGATTACTGCGCCCAAAGGCACTACCTTAGACCAAGCCCGCCAGATTTTGCAGCAGCATAAAATCGAAAAACTACCAGTAGTGGACGATAATTATAAACTGGTAGGGCTTATCACCTATAAGGATATTATGAAAGGGGTGAATTTCCCAAATGCCTGCAAAGATTCCTATGGTCGTTTGGTGGTAGGTGCGGCTGTTGGTGTTACAAATGATTTGCTCGAGCGGGTACAAAAATTGGTTAATGTAAGCGTTGATGTCATTTGTATTGATACCGCTCATGGTCATTCCAAAGGTGTGTTGGATGCTGTGACAGCCGTAAAAAACCATTTCCCCGATTTACAGGTCATTGGAGGTAATGTGGCTACGGGTTCAGGTGCACTCGCGCTCGCAAAGGCTGGTGCCGATGGTGTAAAAGTAGGTGTAGGTCCCGGTAGTATTTGTACCACAAGGATCGTTGCCGGTGTAGGTGTGGCACAGTTATCTGCTATCCACGACGCTTACGAAGCCTTAAAAGGTACAGGTGTTCCAATCATAGGTGATGGTGGTATCCGTTTTACCGGCGATATTGTAAAGGCTTTGGCCGCTGGTGCCAATACCATTATGGCAGGTTCATTGTTTGCGGGTGTAGAAGAAGCACCGGGCGAAACCATTATTTTTGATGGACGCAAATTCAAATCGTACCGTGGTATGGGTAGTTTGGCCTCTATGGAAAAAGGCTCTAAAGACCGTTATTTCCAAGATGTGGAAGACGATGTAAAAAAACTAGTACCAGAAGGTATTGAAGGCCGCGTACCCTATAAAGGCACTTTACAAGAAGTGATGATACAATATATTGGTGGTTTGCGTGCAGGAATGGGCTATTGTGGTGC
>JBEAVK010000280.1:0-12594 GCA_041160955.1 Bacteroidota bacterium | reverse complement strand
TTATTTCTAATGGGCGTTTTCTTTCCTTTCCATTAATGTCTATAATTATATCTGCTTTTTGATAGTTTTCGCCTAAATATCTTCTAAAACGGATGGCATTGGTGTTACGTTTTGTTTTTTGTAGTTCTATCAAGACTTTTTTTGTTTGCCCGTCCGATTGTTTGACAATGGCTGCAAAATCAATCCGATACACTCGAATCGTCTTAGTTTCATGTGGATTTTCGCTAATCGTTTCTTGTGGTTGAAAACTTAGTTCGATAATCTCCACATTCAAAATGGTGGATAACAAACCCTTGGCGATGTCCAAATCTTCCATTAAGTATTTGAACACTATATCGTGTATTGGATTGGCAATTGTCATAAGTATCGTTATTCTTAATTTTTTAAATTAAAATTTCACAACATAAAGTTAGTGTTTTTGGGTAATATTGCTATGTTTTTTATGGGTTTTATATTTATTTGGTAAAAACCGCCGCACCCGTTTTTGATAGTCTGCATATTCGGGATATTTTTCGCCGGAAAGTTGCTCGGTATAATCGGCACTGCCTACAAAAAGGATCATCAGTAAAATCGGGCCGGCCATAGACCAATTAATCCATCTGCCCGTTGCAGCAACGCTAAACAAGTAAAAGCACCACCAAATCCCTTGCTCGGCAGTGTAATTGGGATGGCGCATTTTTGCCCACAACCCCGTTGTCAGGAAACCGCGCGCTTCATCGCTGTTCAGTGGCATCCCGGTTTTGATATGTTCATGTTTTTGCGTTTGGAATCTATACTGCTGGTTATCGGCAACTGCCTGCATCCAAACAAAACCAAGAAAACCCGCTATGGCCAAATAGTCCAATATACCTAACGGTGTCGTTGCTCCCTGCCAGGCCACAATAATGGGAGAAATGAACATAAATACCAATGCATTGCGGTATAAAGCAATAAACATAAGGTTGAAAATGCCCCAAACCCACCTATTATGAAAGGCAGGCGTACGCGCTCTGAGTGCCACCCAGCGATAGTCTTCCTTCCCGCCCCAAGGCACCCAACTGAATCCACCCCTGCGCATCAAATTGTAAGTGAGCCGGGCTGACCAGACAATGGTTAACGTGGCCATCCAGACCATCCGTTCATTCCATCCACTCATCGCAGCAAAATACCATACATAATATACGGCAATGAGCGTGCGGACTTTATCTACCTGACTGTAGTTGCGCGTTATCTCGGCAGTGACAAAACAAACCAACGCGACGCCAAGGTAAACCCGGAGCGCGGCACTCACCGCAGCCCATTGTTCATTCGTCAAAGGGGCATCAAAATAGTAAGCAATCGCTGCGATAGCCGGCAGCGATAGTACAAGGAATGTCATGGTTCTAAACATATTCTCGGTGCTTTTTTTTGCTTTTTGTAAATACTGGAAACGTAATCATATAAGCAGATCAGGGATTTAACTGCTTTTAAATGGTTGCTCTGCTCTGTCTTTTAACGCTTTGGCCACGACTTCAAAGCCTTCCATGATTTTTTTCCGAAAAAATAAATAAACAACAGACCCATCAACCCCGAATAGGTTTCCCATGTCCGGTAAGTTACGCCGCCTGCCGGATGGGTTTCCAAAACCTGCCAACGAGTCCCTTTTAGAAACCACGCTGGGTAGTTGGAGTCCCAAGCAATTGCGCTGCCTGTTTGGAGATCGGTCACTGTTGCTGGTTGTTTCCTGATGGCCTTGTCGGCGAATTGAACATGCAGGATTATTTTGGCATTGATTTCCAATGTGCCTTCGATCTTTGGCGTAAACGCATTCCATTCGGGATAGCGGTCAAAATCAGCCAATATTGCCCATATTGCCGACTGCGGGGCGTGGATGACCACGGGACTGATTGCAATATGGAGTGTCATTGTGCGGAATAGATATGAGTCATGGTAAATAATTTTTTGTCTATCAGGGTGGGAAAAAATCTGTAAAAAAAATACAGCATTCTTCCCGAAAAGTTAGTCAACCTACTCCGTTTGCGGTGCCAGGCGCTTAGAATGATTTGCCGGGCACATTGTTCGGGCGACAACGTAGGGACATTATGGATATGCTTGCCTAATGTACCGTGTAATTGCTCGGTAGCCACTGCGCCGGGATATATGACCGTGACACTCACTTTGTGTACTTGCAATTCTACCCTGAGCGTATTTAAAAAGCCACTCATGGCATGTTTCGCGGCATTGTATCCAGAGAAATAAGGTAAACCTACCAACGCGCCCATGGTGGCTATCCCGACAATTCGCCCCTGCGCGGCAATGAGATGCGGCAGGGCGTGTTCAAGGCAAGCAATCATACCCCAATAATTCAATTCCATTTCGTACCGGGCCGCTTCTTGTCCCTTGTTGTCGGCAAACCAGCCCGGCACGCCTTTTCCGGCGTTGTAAATCAGGGTATCAATTCGTCCGAAACGAGCGATGGTTTGTTCGATCAAGTATCTGCATTGCTCCGGTTCGGTCAGGTCAGTAGGGCAGACCAATACCTCGGCACCTGATGCGCTGCATCGCACCGCCAACTGTTCCAACTGTTGGCTGTTGCGGGCTGCAATACAAAGACGTGCGCCCAATGAGGCCAACTGTAGCGCCAGTTCGGCTCCTATGCCACGCGAAGCACCGGCAATAATGACAACATTATCTTTAAACATGGCTGTCCAATTTCCAGGAGGGTTCGAGCATACCACCATCGCTCATCCATTGCCAAGCATCGCGAACGGTTTCGGAGAGCGGTCGGGGAGAAAAGCCAAAATCGTTTTGGGCTTTTTCACTACTCACATACTTGTAGTGCGAAACGCCGTGGAATGCCGTACGGGTGAGCGGAGAATTACCGCCAAGCGTATCAGAAATGCGGGATGTAAGAGGCGCAATCGCCTGAAGGATGGGCAATGGAATTTGGAACGGAAGTGCCTTATGCCCTGTGTACGGCTGTAAACAATCGGCGAAGTCACGAAAATGCGCCCAAGGGCCAGTTAGGACATAAGAGGCTCCGGCAGGTGCTTTCAACGCTGCTTTTGCTGTAAATTCGGCCACATCGCGCACATCCACCACCGTAAGCCCTGCATTGAGCAGCACAGGCATGCGACCCGTAGCCAGCATATAGAGGATACGGTTGCTGCTGCGCAGGAAATAATCGCTAGGCCCAATGATGGAAGTAGGGTAAATAATGATGGCATCAAGACCTGCTGCCACCGCATCCATGACCAATTGTTGTCCGAGGCGTTTCGACCGCGGGTAGGCCAATGGGAATTCAGGTGTAATCAACGGGCTGTTTTCATGGATCATCGCCGAACGTGGCTGCCCCGAAAACACATCAATGCTGCTGAAATGTACCAATCGCTTCACATTAAACTGTCGGCAGGCCATCAAAATGTGCTTTACCGCAGTAACGTTGACCGGCTCGACAGCCGCCCGGTCGCGGTCGCGGAAAGATACCTTTGCCGCAAGATTGATAACGATGTCAACGCCCTCAAATGCTTGTTCAAAACCATGATAACGGGTAAGATCAATATGATGATGGACTATCCCGAGCGATTTTAATACGCCAATGGCGGGCGAATTATCAAAGGCCAGCGTAATGACTTGGTGACCCTGCGCCTGAAGTATCGGTGCTAAAGCAGCACCCACATGCCCAGAGCCGCCACACAATAATATTTTTCCCAATGCGTAAAGATTTTAATTGCTAATACTTATATCCACTCAAATATGCCGCCTGTCAGGTTTTCGCTTCTTTGTTAGGCGATTTATAAGAGCATGTTCAAAATTATTTATTTTTAATTGTATGACCCACGATCGCATGGGCAACGTGGCGGCTAGGGTTGGTTTCGTAAACGTCATTTTCCTCCATTTCAAAAGTGTATTAAACGTGTTTTTTAAAAAATGTCTAGTAGTATGCTTGTTACAGTAAAAAATAATTTTTTTTATAAATATCTCATGCTTTTCTACCACAAAAGGTGCACAAAGAACACAAAGCGTTGTGTACTCTAAAGTGTACGTAACGCTTTGTGTTCTAATAAACAAGCGAAGCGCCTACGCTACGTCTTTGTAAACTTTGTGCACTTTTGTGGTGGAAAATATACTACGCGTATAAAAAAAACTTATTTTACAGTGTACTTAAACGTAGCGTACACTTTATTCTACCACAAAAGAGCGCAAAGTTCACAAAGACGTAGCGTGGGCACTTCGCTTATTTTTTAGCACCCAAAGCGTAGCGTACGCTTAATCGCGGTGTCTTTTTGTGGTAGAATGATACTAAGCAATCCCAAATTACCCAATTGTCCGGTTTATTTCCGATCTTTGCGGGTCGAAAATAAAAAAAATGCAAAAATACTTCGCTGCTTTCAAGAACCTTGCCCGCTTTTTCCGCAGAAACCCGGAAGATGACCGCAAATGGACGGAGAAACTGCGCGATAAATATCGCTTAGTTGTAATGAACGACGAGACATTTGAAGAGGTGTCGTCGTTCAAACTTACCCCTTTAAATGTTTATACCATCCTCAGCTCATTGATCGTTGGTACTGCTATACTAGTTACCTTATTGATTATTTACACCCCGCTCAAACGCTATATTCCTGGATATGGTGATATGACCCGCGATGCAGAAGTGTCTGCTCTTTTATCCAAATCTAGTGACTTGGAAAAAGAGATAGAAGCCACAAGGATGTACACCGAGAACATGCGCAAGTTGTTGAATAATGATATGACTGGTATCACAAAGGCCGATGTAGAAAAACAAGGTATAAATGCTTCCCCGAAAGATACGAATAGCGTTGATGAAAACCTTGGTGCACGTATCCCAGAAGATGATGCCTTACGCAGTGCGGTATCTTCCGGCACAATAACAGGCGCAAGACCAACAGCAGAAGCGAATATAGGCAATGGCGCGATTTTGCGCGATATTCCATTGGAGCAATTGTTTTTTATGCCACCCGTTTCGGGCGAAATAACGGCTAAATTTGACCCTTTTAAAGACCATTTTGGTGTTGATATTGCAGCACCGCGCAACACAGCGACCAAAGCCGCGGCTGATGGCATGGTCGTCTTTGATGGTTACACTGTAGAAACGGGATACAGTATAGCAATACAGCACCCCAACAATGTAGTAACCATTTATAAACACAATTCCTTATTGCTCAAAAAAGCAGGGAGTGGTGTTAAAGCGGGGGAGGCGATCGCTATTATTGGAAATACAGGGGAATCTTCTACAGGACCACACCTACACTTTGAATTGTGGTACAAGGGGCGGCCAGTAAATCCAAGCGATTATATTATTTTCAAATAATAGACTTGTTTATTATTATGGAATCGCTCCTAAGTGACAAACTCATTACACTACTGCGCACTTTTGGGAAAATAGAACTCAACCGGCTGCGCAAATTTGTTGAATCTCCGTACCTCAACGACGAACCTGATGTACTGCGGTTATTCGATATTTGTCATGCGATTCTGAAAAAAAATCCAAACGATTTAGTGCATTTGACAAAGGGGAAAGTTTGGAAAAAACTCTTTGCCACCAAACCCTACAATGACCTTTACTTGCGGAGAATGGCTTCCGATCTTACCCAATTGGCCATCCGGTTTCGTGCCATGGAACAGCGTAATGAAATACCTACGGATCAATGGCTCAATGAGCAGAAAGCATTGGAAGCGGCGGGCCTCGACAAACACCTTGCTGGCGTTGAACGGCAAATTACCAGACATATTGAAGATAGTTCTGTTTTCGACACAGAGTTCTACCTCTTTACTTTTCAATATTATTGGAATATTTTTAATCGCTCTTACCGTGTAGTGGCGGCTACCGATTATATGGCCAAATTACTACCCGCCGATCATGCGCTGGAATCATTTTACATCACCCAAAAACTAAAAATGTACGTGGCTTGGCTTTCGTACCGGCAATTTAGGAATACCGACCAATCACTACCGTTGCCACCGGGTTTTTGGGAACATATTGAAAATACTTCTTTTGACCTTATCCCGATGGTTGGGGTATATAAATTAGTCGTAAATATCCTACAAAACCCCACCGAGGAGTCGCTATTTGTGGAATTACTCCAAAAACTGGAAGATATTGGTGATTCACTATCGGTCGCAGATTATCGTGAGTGTTGTTTTATTGCGCAAAACTATTGCGCATTAAAAATCAATGAAGGTAAATCGGAGTATTATAACCGCGCTAACGAAATTTTTAAAATAATGGTCAAGCGGGGCGCATTGATCGAGGATGGACAATTGGCCGAAGGTATTTATAAAAATATTATCACCACGGGTTTGCGCGCAGGCGAGCACAAATGGGTCGAACAATTTATTGAAGAATACTCCTGGTATTTACCTCCGGCCATTCGCGAAAATGCGTACGCCTATAATTTGGCCAATTTGTACTCGCACCTAAAAGATTATAACCGTGCAATGGAAGTACTGCGCAGCGTTGAGTACTCTGATGTCACCTATGCCTTAGGGGCTAAAACAATCCTATTGCGGATCTATTACGAACAAAGCGAGTATATGGCGCTGGATTCTCTGATTGATAGCTTTAAGATTTACTTGCGCCGGAACAAACAGATCTCTAAAAACTTACAAAAAGAGTACAACAATTTCTTAAATTTAGTAAAAAAACTAACCACCATCAGGCCGGGAGATAAAAAAGCACTCGCGGAGTTCAAGGAACGTGTATTAGCATCATCCTATAATACGCCTAAAAAATGGTTAAAAGATAAAATTGCGGAATTGGAGTAATCGAACTTATCTTTGCCCCTATCAATGGCACAAATGAACTGGGTCTATCTCGATAACGCCGGCAAGAGCCACCGCGTTGGAATGTACCACGGCAACAAGACCGGGCACGTCCTCATTTACTGTGACTTGAAAGTAGTTCAGGTCGATTTTTCCGTTAAAGAAACGACTTATTATTCTTTTTTTATCGAAGAGGAACTCTGCGAAGTACATATCGTGCGCGAGAAAGATGGTTGGTTTGGTTACGAATTTAAGATCAATAAAAAAATTGATACACCACTCAACCAACGACGCAAAAGCGTGCTGCGTTCGGAACGGAAGCAATTTGCAGTAGGTATTGGCATTATGTTGCTTTTTATCGGGTGCCTATTAGTATTCAACCAATACCAAAGGCAAAAGAGGATCACAGATTCGACCTCCGAACGTAGTATCCTTGGCTTGCTCAACCCAAGTCAGGTGCGACAACTCCAACAAAGAGGGTTGCCATGTACCGCTACTTTTGTCACATTGGAAGAAAATGGCCGACCTATTGCCTATTATAAAATTAAAGCCGCTGATAGTACGATCATCAACGGGAAAGTAGAAAACCCCAATGGCGGAAAAATATACCTCCCAAGTGGTTACGTTCTTGGTAATCAACATACTTTTAAGGGGCAATACCTCCCTGAGAATCCTATCGTGCATCGGGTCAATTTTTATGCTCCAGATTCCACGACCATCAAAGCATATACGCAAGAAGCCATCCAAATTGACCAATTATTGCATCCTGAGAAAAATACTGAATATAGTCGTTGTTTAGCCGACGCTATTCTATTGAACCGAAACTGGCAATCACTCGCCACTATGATCCACCAAAATGATGGCGCTGATGCAAAAAACAGTTACCTCCGACTCGTTCGTGATCCTGATATAGCACGCATGATTAAAATAAATTGCGGCTTGGAGTAAGCATTTGCAATACTTTTATTTCGATACCGTTCCTTAGGAACAATGTCAAAATACATTCTTTAGGTTTATACACACGAATAAAATATAAAACAATGAATATGAATAGTTTGAATTTTTCCGCTCGCCTTCTTTTACTATTGGTGCTATGCTGTATGGTCGGCTTAACTGCCTGTGAGGATGACATTGCATTGCCCAAGCCGCATGCTTACCCCCGCGTAGAATATCCTGCAAAAGCCTATAAGCCTTTTAATAGCGACAATTGTGGATTTACGTTTGAGCAACCTGTGTATTCGATTGTTGAGCGCGATTCTACCTTTTTTGACCAAAAAGCAGGCAGCGACTGCTGGTTCAATCTTACAGTGCCGTCTTTGAATGCTACGATACATTGCAGTTATTTCCCGATCAATAACAAAACACATTTTGACGAATTGATCAAAGATGCTTTTGAAATGGTGAACAAACACAATGTAAAAGCCAGTTTTATCGAAGAGATACAATTCCAAAAAACAACCAATAAAGTATATGGAATGATCTACAATATTGAAGGCGCTGCTGCTTCTCCATACCAGTTTTATGCGACCGATTCAGTAAATCATTTTTTGAGGGGATCACTTTATTTCCGTACCCAGTCGCGCCCGGATTCATTGGCTCCTGTTATCGCTTTTATGAAAAAAGACGTTAATAAACTGGTGGAAACATTGAAGTGGACGAAATAAAAGACGCACGTCCTTACAGCCGTACACCCAAAAAACTCGCCGCACTATCGAGCGGCGGCGGTGCCGCTCCAAATTCGTTTGGCTCAAACAGTTTTTGGTTTCATCCGCCTCCACTTTCATGCTGAGCCTAGTCGAATTTATGCGGAGCATGTCGAAGTAGCACAAGCAACACCTCCATGCGTCGGTGACCTACCCTCCATGCGTCGGTGACCTACCCTGCATACTTCGGCAGGCTCAGCATAGATTTTTCTAAGGCCGGTTTGCCACACTTGGGAAACTGTACTTCATCTCAAATTTCAAGGTCTTTTATTCAAAATAAAAGTGTACGGTTGCAAAACTAAAGCCCTAAAGTTTCAAAAGCGCCTCAGGATATTTCAAGCCAATTTTATCAGAAACAGTCGCTAATGTCTCCGCCAAATCCATCGTAAAAGACAGCGGCAACAAATCGCTCTCTGTTTTACCAGCATCTAAGCAGTCCATGACGTGTGCGGCCTCAAAATGGTATCCCCATCCTTCATAAGGAAAATGATATACCTCTGGCTCTGGGCCGTTTTCGTGCCGAAACACCGACACTTGTTGCGCATGGTGGAACCGAGAATGGATATGTATTCTGCCTTTTGTGCCAAAAATAATGGCCTCAATTGGCGTATCAGCGGCAACAGTACTATGACCAAAGGCGAGTCGATTATCGGGATATTTAAACGTAAAAACGCAAGATTCGTCCACGCCATCGGGGGTAAAGACAGCAGCGGCCTGAATATTTTCTGCACTGGGTTTGCCAAAAAGACGCTGAAAAAAAAGTATTGGATAAATACCGATGTCCAATAGCGAGCCGCCACCCAATTGTGGATCAAACAAACGGGATGCCTTATTATACGGTGCATAAAAGCCAAAATCGGCTTTAGCGGAATGAATATCACCCACCACACCCGATGCGGCCATATCTACCGCAGCAGCCATGGAAGGCATAAACAGTGTCCAAAGTGCTTCCATTAAAAACACCTTTTTAGTTCGTGCCAGATCCACCATCGCCTTTGTTTGTGCCATACTCATGGAAAAAGGCTTTTCGCATACGACAGGAATACCGTGGTTCAAGCAAAGCATGGTATGTTCATAGTGCTTCACGTGTGGCGTGGCGATATAAACAATATCCAGATCGGGGCAATCCATGAGTGCCTGATAACTGCCAAACGCATTGGGGCACTGGTAATTTGCTGCAAATGCTTGCGCGCGTTCGAGCACAGTAGATGCCACCGCGTGCAGGCGTGCATTGGGCAATAGTTGTAACCCATCTGCAAATTTTCGGGCTATTTTTCCTGGGCCAATAATACCCCAATTATAGATTTTTTGCGCCATTTTTATCGTTTATACTGTGTTTCATATACCCCAACCCATGTTTCCAGCGTGATTTTTTGCATCAATTGGCCAATCAATTCCAATGGAATATCATTTGCTTTTTTGAAACGAATACAACTTTTACCCATGTCTAGTTTTGCTTTGCTGTGTTTTGGGTATTCAGTTACAAACCAATCCATTAACTCAGGCATAGCGTATATACCCATATGATATAGCGCAATAAAATTTTTTTGTGCAGCTATGGAGACAAAAGGCAAGGGCAATTTGGGATCGCAATGGTAACCCGCAGGATACAACCGATGGGGTACTACATAACCAATCATACCGTAAGACATCGCTTCCTCAAAGCCCTCGGGCAAATTGCCCAAGACCGTTTCGCGCAATTGTTCAAAAGCAGCACGGCGATGATCATCTTCGATACCTTGTATATAGGTTAATGGTGTGCTAATATTATTTGACATAAGTGAATTATTAAATCCAAGTACTTATAGTGCTAATTTTGAACGGGCTTCATCTACTCTTTTATTCATCAAACCAAACCATACCGGTGGTACAAGTGAAGTGAGCATACTACCCGGATAGCCCAATGGCAATTGAGGACTTTCGTCCATGTGTCGGAGGACTTGGTATTTACGAGTGGCCTTGTAGTGGTGGTCGCTGTGTCGGGTGAGTTCGTACAAGAAGATACGACCCAATTCGTGATCGCTATTCCAAGAATGTATAGGCAAAACTGGCTCGGGTCTGCCAGAAGGTAATAAACGGCGGCGCAACCCATAATGCTCAATGTAATTGACCGTTTCCAATAACAAGACCCCAACTAAAGCACATGCCAAGGCAAAAAGCAATGATTTTGCACCAAAATACAAGCCAATAGCCGCAATCCACCCCAATTGCACCACTTGATACACCAACATTTCATTGGACAAAGACCAGATAGCAAGTCCTGCTTTTTGCAAGCGGTCCTTTTCTATTTTCCAAGCACTTAGCCAACTACCTGTCACCGATTGCCACCAAAAATGATACACATTTTGCCCCAATCGCGATGTTGCTGGATCGGCATCGGTGGCTACATGTTTGTGATGGCCTTTGTTGTGCTCTATAAAAAAGTGCATATACAATTCGGGCAAAAGTAATATTTTAGACAACAATTGGTGGCCTTTGTCCATTCTATGACCCAGTTCGTGCGCTACATTGATACCATTGGTACCCAATACCGTTCCGACGCTTAAAACAAGGCCAATTACCTCAAAAAGTGTCATTTCACGTTGTGCAACCGTATGTGCGGCGTACAGAATAGTCATATACACCAATGGGACATTGATATAGAGTAAATAATTGAACCACTTGCGGGTATTTTGCGCGGCCTCTTCTGCTTCGGTGTAATTTGTAGTGGACTTAGGCAACATAGCTTCTACCAAAGGCAATATACCAAAAACAATAATAACCGTACTCCATGTCCATACACCGCCTTCGTGTATAGCCCAAAATGCAGACGCAGGTACCAAATATGCTGCTAAATATTTTAAGTCTTTTATCATAAGTTTTATTTCTTTCAAGATTAGATTCAACCAAAAGGTACAATGGATTGTTAGAGTAATTTACTTTTGCGCAAAATTAAACATATCGGTACATCCGATAATCATTTTCACGATGCAATTTTACAGCTTATTTATAAATTCCAAGCAACAAGAAACGCAAGATACAGTTACCTTGGAATTTGCTATCCCTTCTGAACTGCAAGATACATTTCTTTCTTACAAACAGGGGCAATATATTACCATCAAAGCCACTGTAAAAGGGCAAGAACTGCGCCGCTCGTACTCTATGAGTAGCAGTCCGCTCGAAAAACGTTTGGCCATTACTGTAAAAAAAGTTCAAAACGGTGCAGTTTCGACGTGGTTACATGATACTGTGCAACAGGGCGATCAATTAGAGGTATCTGCACCCGATGGCCGCTTTTTTGTACCGCTCAACGCCGACAAACGCCGTACCTATTATATTTTCGGAGCAGGTAGCGGGATTACACCATTGGCATCTATTGTAAAAACGACTTTGGAGCAGGAGCCGATGAGTACTATTTTCATGCTTTACGGTAGCCGCAATGAAGAGCAAATTATTTTCCGCGACGAATTGGATAGACTGAGCGAACGCTATGTTGGCCAATTATTTGTAGAGCATATTTTGAGCCAACCTAAAAAAGAAGGTGGCGGCGGTTTAATGGGGCTGTTTAAAAAATCATCGTCCAATTGGAAAGGCAAAAAAGGACGTGTGGATGCCCATAATGTGGCGCAATATTTAGAAGAAAATATGCCGCATGGCCCAGAAGCAGATTGTGTCTATTTTGTCTGCGGCCCCGGCGATATGGCCGAAACCGTAGAAAAAACGATCACAGCACGCGGTATCCCAACGAAACAAATCCATACCGAACGATTCTTAAATGCAACCCATGTACCGGGTAGCGAACCCGCCAATCCTGTGCCAGGCGGTGGTGCGCACTTAGTGGTACACCTCAAAGGCCAACGTATTGAAACGGTAGTTCCTGCGGGTCAAACCATACTCGATGTAATGGTACGCGAAAAATACGATGTACCTTATTCTTGTACTGCCGGTGCTTGCTCTACTTGTATGGCTAAAGTGCTCAACGGCAAAGTCGCCATGGATGCTTGTTACGCACTGGATGATGATGAGGTAAAGGCGGGTTATTGCCTCACTTGTCAGGCAAAACCAGACTCCGGTACGGTGGAGATTACTTATGATATGTAAATTGGGTAGATCAATTGTTAGGGCTGGCGCATTTGTTCGTTTTTTTGAATGAAATGTTGAAGTTTTGTAA
>JBEAVK010000226.1:0-5151 GCA_041160955.1 Bacteroidota bacterium | reverse complement strand
AAAGAAAAACGTTGCTCTTCTGGCGTGCTTTGCTGACCAAAAGCAACATTGGTGATAAAAAGAAATGCAAAAAAAATGGATAGAATTTTCATAGTGCAGGTATTTTAATGCGTAATAATTAGTGGTGTTTTCGCTATAATACCCTTTGTTTGGTCTTGAAGAAAAATCCAATATATCCCTTCTGGCCAATGTTGAGTATTGATGTCTATACTTGACGCAGGATTTGTATATTTGGTTGGCCTCTGCTCAAAGTATTAGATTAGTTACACCCTCTTCTCCAAAATAATCTTCAACTCCCCCCCACCACGCCCAGCCTGCACTCCAATCACCTCAAAACCCATCCGAATATTGAGGATCAACATCGACTTCCAGCGGTTCATTGTTTTTGTCCGAATAAACGCGTATCCTTTGTGCTGGCACCATGCGTGTTGTTGCTCCATCAATGCCTTTGCGATGCCCTGTCCACGGTAATCGGGTAATACACCGCCCAACCAGGAATAAAAGGTTTCGGGGTCTTCGCGGAAACCAATTTTGAATCCAACCGCTTTATTTTGCTCGTTTATAGCAAATAATAAGTGAATATCGGTTTTTAAGGCGAGTCTTTCGCGCATTTCGTCCGAAACAGTTGAGCCAAATATTGTTTCGTAGAGCCCAAATAACGTACCTTTGTCCCCTTCTTGGAGAGGTGCTTCCTTTTCAATGATTTTATACATATTTAACCATGACTGAATTATTAACAAAGGCAAAGGTCGCACCACCACCACAACAGACCAAACCTTTTTTGGATAAAAATATCCTGCTCCGTGCATTTCGATTAATGGCTACTGCCAAGACCATGACGGAGTACTACGAAGAAAATTTTAAATTTACGAGCAAGTATGTGCACGCTACTTCGCGCGGGCATGAGGCCATTCAAATTGCGCTCGGACTACAATTATTGCCACAAGATTACGCCTATCCATATTACCGCGACGATAGTATTTTGCTGTCCATCGGGATGCGTCCTTATCATTTGATGTTGCAATTGATGGCCAAGCGCGATGATCCGTTTTCGGGTGGAAGGACTTATTATTGCCACCCCAGCCTCCGCGATGCCGACAAACCCAAAATTCCGCACCAAAGCAGTGCCACAGGGATGCAAGCCATTCCTGCTACCGGTGCTGCCATGGGTTTTTGGTACAAAGAACAAATGAAGGAAGCCTTCCCTCAAACCGATGCGCAACTGCCATTTGTGGTGTGTTCACTCGGCGATGCTGCTGTAACAGAAGGAGAAATATCGGAGGCATTTCAAATGGCGATTTTAAAAAAACTGCCTATTTTGTACCTTGTTCAAGATAATGGTTGGGATATATCGGCCAATGCTGCGGAAACCCGTGTGGCCAATGCTGCCGAATATGCCGCTGGTTTTCCGGGGTTGGAAGCGATCAGTATTGATGGCACCGATTTTACGACCTGCTGGAACACGGTGCAACATTGTATCCATACCATCCGCACCGAACGCCGCCCAATGCTCCTGCACGCACGTGTACCCTTGCTCAACCACCATACTTCTGGGGTGCGCAAAGAATGGTACCGCGATGATTTGGAAGAGCATCAAAGTCGCGACCCATATCCGCGTTTGCGCCAATTGCTATTGGACAATAATATTTCCAAAAGCGAAATACAAGATATTGAGAATGAGGTCATTGCAACGGTTAAAATGGATTTTGAGCAAGCCAAAAACGCCGCAGACCCATCACCCGAAGACCTGTTTACCCATGTTTTTGCGCCAACACCTGTTGTACAGGAGCAAGGCGAACGCGTGTCCAAAGACCGTGAAATAAAAGTAATGGTGGATTGCGCTTTATATGCCATGGAGGAAAACCTGCGCAACGATCCAACGGTGTTGTTGTACGGACAAGATGTAGGCCGCCGGCTCGGTGGTGTGTTTAGAGAAGCCGCCACATTAGCCGATAAATTTGGCGACCATCGCGTATTTAACACGCCCATACAAGAGGCATTTATTGTGGGTAGTACAGTAGGTATGAGCGCAGTAGGACTTAAACCCGTTGTGGAAGTTCAGTTTGCCGATTATATTTGGCCAGGGTTGAACCAGTTGTTTTCGGAGGTGTCTCGGAGTTGTTACTTGAGCAATGGGAAATGGCCAGTTTCGTGTGTATTGCGTGTACCGATTGGGGCGTATGGCAGCGGCGGGCCGTACCACAGTAGCAGCGTGGAGAGTGTTTTGACGAATATTAGAGGGATCAAAATTGCTTATCCGAGTAATGGTGCCGATTTGAAAGGGCTGCTAAAATCGGCGATTGCAGACCCCAATCCAGTTGTTATTTTGGAACATAAAGGGCTATATTGGTCAAAAGTACCCGGTACTGATGCTGCAAAAACGGTAGAACCGGACGAAAATTATCGTATTCCGTTTGGTAAAGCGCGGCTTGTATTGGCGGCTGAAGCAACTCAAATTGACAAAGGACAAGCGTTAGTCGTGGTTACTTACGGCATGGGTGTACACTGGGCATTGAATGCTGCGCAACGTTTTGCGGGCAGGGTAAGTATCCTTGATTTAAGGACACTGGTTCCCTTGGATGAAGCGGCTATTTTTGAGCAATCGCGCTTACACGGTCGGGTTTTGGTGGTGACGGAAGAGCCGGTACATAATACCTTTGCGCAAAGTATTGCCGCTCGGGTTTCGGAACACTGTTTTGAGGATTTGGATGCGCCTGTACGGACGATTGGCGCAGAAAATATGCCTGCAGTGCCATTGAACGCAGTACTGGAAGCGACGATGATACTATCGGTGGATAAGGTGGCCAAAGCGATGGAGGCGGTATTGAATTATTAATTATGCGAATCATGTGTTGGATTAAAACTAAGACAGGATAGCAAAACGGATGAAACGGATTACCCAGATTTAAACGGATTATTTTGAAACAATCCGCTCTAATCCGTTAAATCCGTTTCATCCGTTCTCCCATTGAACAACGGGGTGCTTGTGGATCAAAACTAAGATAGGATAGCAAAACGGATGAAACGGATTACCCGGATTTAAACGGATTTTTTTGAAATAATCCGCTCTAATCCGCAAAATTAATCAAAAACGAAAAGATATACCTTGAAAATCATCGTTATTTCACCAGCCCATCCGCTTAGGGGCGGTATTGCAGCACTATCTGAACGGCTGGCCATTGCACTCCAAGACGAAGGCCATACTGTGGAAATATACAGTTTTGCGCTTCAATATCCAGGTTTTTTGTTCCCCGGCAAAACACAATACAGTGATGATCCGCCGCCTTCCGACTTAGTGATCCATACACGAATCAATTCGATCAATCCTTTCAATTGGTGGACTGTTGGTCGTGCATTGGCAGACGCTCAACCCGATTTGGTGATTGTTCGGTATTGGTTGCCTTTTATGGGGCCGTGTTTGGGTAGTATTTTGCGCGTAATGCGTTGGTTTTCAAAGAAAAAAATACATGTTACGGCATTGACGGATAATATTATTCCACATGAAAAAAGAATAGGTGACCAGCAGTTTTCGAGGTATTTTATAGGCGGTTGCGATGATTTTTTGGTGATGTCGCGTTCGGTTGGTGAAGAAATTGGGCAGTTTACCAACAAGCCCGTTCGTTTTGCACCACACCCTATTTATGATTCTTATGGAATGGCAGT
This sequence comes from Bacteroidota bacterium, assembly GCA_041160955.1. Classification (GTDB taxonomy): domain Bacteria; phylum Bacteroidota; class Bacteroidia; order Chitinophagales; family Saprospiraceae; genus M3007. Next base: position 1,488 of record JBEAVK010000226.1, on the reverse strand, counting down.
GGATACTATTGTTGCAAAAAAGTTTTTAAATTTGCCAGAAAATAGTAAATTTGCACTCTTTTTTGGATTTATTCGTCCGTACAAAGGGTTAGATTTACTGATTGCGGCATTGGCACAAACCACCGATATTCATTTGATTATTGCTGGAGAATGTTACGAGCCGTGGGATCGATACGAGGCATTAATAGCGCAATTACAGGTCAAAGATCGTGTTCATTTGTTCACCGATTTTATCCCTACCGAGGCTGTTACCTACTATTTTTCGGCAGCAGATTTGGTAGTTCAACCTTACAAAACGGCTACACAAAGTGGTATTTCGCAAATAGCCTACCATTTTGAAAAGCCAATGTTGGTGAGTAATGTAGGTGGTTTGCCCGAAATTGTAACGGATGGCGTATCTGGCTATGTTGTTCCCCCTGAACCTACCGCAATTGCGATGGCGATGAACGATTTTTTTGATAACCATCGCTCAAAAACCATGATAGAAGGGGTAAAACAAGAGAAAAAAAGATTTGGATGGCAAACCTTTGTTCAACAGATACTTGCCCGATAATTAGACATTAAGTACTTGGACAGCATGTCTATTAGAGAAGGATTAAGAATCTACTAACTCAAACATCAAAACGATAAAAAATTATGCAACCACTTTGGGGAATTGACCTTGGCGGCACCAAAATAGAAGGTGTCATTTTAGAAAGTAGTAGTAATTTAGAGCCTATTGCGCGCCTACGTGTACCCACCGAAGCCGATAAAGGTTACGATCATATATTAGGGCAAATCAAAAAATTGGTAGATATGCTCTCGGAGGAATCGGGGCTTACTTGTACTGCCTTGGGCTTGGGTCATCCTGGTGCCATGGATCCTATCACAGGAACGATGAAAAATGCTAATACTACGGCCTTGAACGGTAAGCCATTTGACCGCGATCTAGCGGCGATATTGGGTGGAATACCCGTAAAATTATCCAATGATGCCAATTGTTTTGCCGTTGCCGAGGCCCACATGGGCGCAGCCAAGGATGCGGTACCTAATGCCGAGGTGGTATTTGGTATTATTATGGGAACAGGTGTAGGCGGTGGTGTTGTAGTGCGTGGCAATGTGATCCAAGGTCGGCAGGGCATTGGTGGTGAATGGGGCCACAATTTGCTAGAAGAGAACGGAACACGTTGTTATTGTGGCAAATATGGTTGTGTCGAAACCGTAATTTCTGGCCCTTTTTTAGAAAAATACTACGAAAAAATAAGTGGAACACACCGCTCGTTAAAAGATATTGTGGCTTTAAATACGGAGGGAACAGATCCTCATGCCACGGCAACAATGGATCGATTGGTACACTATTTTGGTAAAGCAGTAGCCGTGGTGATCAATATCATTGACCCCGATGTGATTGTTATTGGTGGTGGTGTGGGTAATATTGACCTGATTTATACCCGTGGCGTGGATGAAGTACGCAAACACGTATTTAACCCACGCCTTGATACGATTTTT
>JBEAVK010000214.1:0-14034 GCA_041160955.1 Bacteroidota bacterium | reverse complement strand
ATACCTCGGTGGTAGAGCAGATTTCAGTGTCAGAATTTACGGCGGGTATCTACTTTGTCATGGTGCGCTCCGATAGGGGAGTGGTGACAAAGCGACTTGTTGTGAGTAGGGATTAGTTAAGTCCAAATACTTAAAATAATTATTATGTTCAAAGCCCGTTTCAACGATGTCGTTGGAGCGGGTTTTGTATGTAGCGTTATGTATATGTGGTGTGACTATACGCTTTATTTGAAATTTACTACGCTTTATTTTTTTTATCTAAATAGGCCAATATGTTATACTAATTTTGCGAAAATAACTTGCCAAATTCTAAACGTTGGGCATGCATTGCCTATATTTGTTATACCTTACGGACTTAATTGTTATCTATCAAGTAAAATATAGAATAACTGATTGTAAACGAATGAATTGTAGTAAAATATACTGCCTAGTAGCAATATTTGTTTTTGTATGCACCAGCGGTTATGCGCAACAGCCGCCCATCAATTTTCACCATTTGACGGTTGAAGATGGCCTGCACGACGGACATATCCAAATGGTAGGGCAGGATAAATATGGCCTGATTTGGTTCGGTAGCTATGGCGCATTAAATCGGTACGATGGCCGCGTAGTGCGCACTTATGCCTACCGCGCTGGAGATGCTCAATCGCCGCTTTCGGGTATGGTCTTTTCTATGGCTACGGATAGTGCAGGTAACTTACTTTTCGGATTTGATAATGGCTTGGCGGCCTTTGATTTCCATAATAATAGTTTTCGGGAAATAGGAGCATTCAAAGGGCTTGTAATCTATCGTATGGTGGTTTCAACGACAAACAAGATTTTTTTGATTACCAATAAAGGTTTGGTGAAATACGACCCACGCGCCTCAGAAGGCAGGCAAGCCACTTTTTATTTCGACACTGATCCGCTCCTTAAAGGTATGTTTGGTGAAGCCGTTGAACACAACCACCAACTGTATATCAGCACGCCTCGGGGCATTGTCATATTCAATACGGAGACCGAAAAATCGGCCAAATTTCCCAGCCGCATTTTAGATAGTTTGAATATTGGTTCACTGGCATTTGATGAAAATAACCGACTGTGGGTAACCACTATGGGCCGACCCAAAATACTGCGCTGCACGCCAGATTTTAGCAGGTATGAAGTGTATGACCGTTTTTTGTTGGATAAAGATCCTACTTTTTCAACGAATTATTACTTGCGAAAAGATAAAAAAAATCGAATTTGGATCAGTACAAAATACAACGGCTTGCTGCAATACTTGCCAGAAAGCAATAGCCTAGCGCAATATCTACACGATAAAAATAAGACTTGGACTCCTTCTTCGGATTTCCACATGAGTATTTTTTGCGACAAAGACGGTATCATTTGGCTGGGTGGCAATGATGGGGTCAATTATTTCCATCCCGATAAAAATTTGTTTGAAACGATATTGCCATTCATCCATACAAACGATCAGGGCAACTACCTTTTAGCCAGATCGGTGGTGGAAGATAAAGATAAAAATCTTTGGTTTGGCACACCCGATGGCTTGGTTAAATACACCCCTGCAACAAAAAAGTACCGCAAATGGCGTAATGAACCCAATAAACCGCCAATACTCCTATCCAATTCACTCCGTAATGTTTTTTGTGATGATAATAATGATATTTGGATAGCCAGTTCTAAAGGCTTATGTCGATATAATCATACGACAGATAAAATAGAGATATTATCACCAAGTCAAAATTTCCCAGCACTTTCATATATGTCCTTTGCCCTCGACCATGATAGCAATATTTGGTTTGCCACTTTGAATGGGGATGGTTTTTACTACTATAATACCAAACAAAAAACATGGACAGGCATCAGCGAGCACCCTGCGTTAAAGCGATTTGCCGGATTGAGCGGCTGGCGGTTTTTTCAAGATCATAAAGGCAGGTATTGGTTTGGGTTCAATGAACACGGGCTGGGCATGTACGATCCCGCTACCCAACGTACCTACCATTGGAAAAGTGAAGGGCTCAATGCCATTGCTGGTAATAATGTGGTTGATATAAAAGAAGATCGCGATGGCCTGATTTGGATTGCGACCAATCACGGCGTAACCCAGATAAATTTTGAAAAAAACACCTTCAAAACCTTTAACACGGATAATGGATTAGGTAGCAATACTACAAATGCTTTGGTGGTAGATCGGTTGAATCGACTCTGGATTGGAACCAGTAAAGGGTTGGTGATGCTCGATAGCAGCCGACAAAATGCCACCAGTTTTGGCATTCAAGATGGCTTGCCCACCCTTACTTTTACCGAGTTTCCGGGTTATACCACCTCCAATGGCGATATTATAATGTCCACTCAAAAAGGCTATATTCGCTTTAATCCGTTGAATTATATCACTGAAAAGCAAAAACTCAATTTTTATACCACTACTTACAGCACGTTTAATATTGAACATGTACTAGTAGAAGATGCCTCAATCCCAACGACGATTAATTTGAAGTATAATGAAAATTTCGTTTCATTTAATTTGGTAGCCCTCAATTACCTCAATGCCACCCAAACTTGGTATGCTTATCAATTGGACGGGCTTGAAAAAGAATGGCATATCACCCAGGATCCCAAAGCGGTTTATACCAATGTACATGGAGGAAACTACATATTCCGATACAAGGCCAGCCTCAATCCTAATAATTGGAATATGGCCGAAAAAACAATTGATGTCCATGTTGACACCGTCTTTTACAAGGCGATTTGGTTTTGGTTTCTAATCGCCCTCCTGTTTGGTGCTCTATTATTTGGCTATTTGCGCAATAGAAAAATACAAAAATCTCGGGTTGAAAAACTACAAGGCAAAGCGCAATTATTGGAAAAAGAAAAAGCCATCATGCAATATGAAGGCTTGGTACAGCAATTGAACCCGCATTTCTTATTTAATTCGCTCACATCGCTGAGCAGTCTGATTCAAATAGACAGCAAAATCGCTAAGGAGTTTTTGGAAAATTTAAGTAAAACTTACCGATATATTTTAAAAAGCAGTGAGACGGAAATTGTGCTATTAAGTGATGAAATTAAATTTGCCCAAAACTTCCTGATGTTGCAAAAGACCCGTTTTGAGGAAGGTTTATTGGTCGATTTTAATATTCATGAAAGTGATTTGGATAAAAAAATTGTACCGGTTACCCTACAAAATCTGATCGAAAATGCCATAAAACACAATATTATTGACCCGGAAAGTCCACTTCAAATCAATGTTTTCACCGAACACTTTACAGAAGAGGAACACCGCAGTATGATTGTTGTTCAAAATAATTTGCAACGTAAAAAGTACGTAGAAACCAGCAATAAACGTGGGTTGGCTAACCTCATCAACCTCTATTCCTTTATGTCTAGCCAACCCATCGAAATTATAGAAACAACAGATTCGTTCACGATCAAAATTCCGTTGATCTAACTCGATACATTATTATCCCGCGTATTTTTCTGCACCGCAATGGCACCAAATAATGCCAATAAAAAAGCGAAAGCATAAAAACCTTTTTCACTTGGTAAAAACGTGGCATTCCACAAGCCAACGACCAGTAATGCAATGGATAAAAGAGTGGAGAACCAACTCAATCCGTAATAAATATCCGTCACTGCAATACCTTCCAAGCGGTCGCGGACGCTTTTTTGAACAGAAACAACTGAAAATAGGCCGTACATGAGTACCGTAAAATAGTAGCCTTTTTCGTTAAGAGCAAGTTCGGAACGCCATAAACCGACTAAAAAGCCGATCATGCCCGCGCCCAAAGCCACCCAAGATGCGCCGATAAATGCGGCAGATGGTTTTTGATACATTGTTGTGTTAGTTAATAAAGTGATTAATGCTAGATTACAGATCAACTGTAAAAGGTAAATCGTATTCTTTGACAATAGGTTGAGCCTTGCTGCGTACTTTTACTTCTATGCGCGCTTTTAGGGTTTCGCCTACGATCAAGTAGTTTTTGACATAAGTATCTTCGTGTACCATCCAGCAATGGTCTTCAATCAAATACGTATCCGTTTTTTGTTTAAAGGCTTGATATGCCCAACGCTCCACGTGCAATGGTTCATAGTTGATAATACTTCCAAATGGATAATAAATTTGAATACCGGGTACACCATTGTTACCCATTTCGGTATTGTGTTCTACATATACGCGGAGCAGGCCATTATCTTCTAAATCACGGACTTCCCATTCGTCTATTTTTGTTTTGATATTCGACATTAGATTCGTTGTTTATTGTTATTTTTGATGACACAAAAGTGGGGAACTAAAGGGGCTGATTGAAACTAAATCCAAACGAAGCGTAGTAAAATTCAATTGGAATGCGTGGAAAAGCATCTAGGGCGTAACGAGCCGCAGTATAGTAACCTTACGAAGATCTATCTTTGTGCCAACTCTGAAATTTCGTTGCTAAACAGAATACAATCTTTTGAGTGCATGCCCGATTTTGTCACACACTCAGGCCATTCAGGATTTAGAAAAAACGCTTCTATTGCCATCTTCCACATTTCATTTGAAATTTGCTACGCTTCATTTTATTAGATTGGCGTATTTCATTGAACAACCTACACTTTTGTTGTCTAAATTACAGCAATGCAAACTATACTCCATTTACTTATTTTATCAATCACAACAAATTTTATCACAATGGCACAAACACCCAATATCGAGGGCGAATACTATTTTAGGCGACAAGAAATGATTGCTGTATTCAAATTTTCAGTAACTGGAAAATTTGACTTTTTCCACTCTTACGGAGCAATCGACAGAAATGCCTCCGGTACGTTCACCATAGATGGCGATACGTTAAAACTCAAAAGCGATAAAGAAGGCGGCGCAGATTTTACGGTTGTAGAGCAATCAAAAACAGGGAACGGATATATTATTTCGTGTAATCACCCGAATAAAATGCTCATGGCATATACCGCATGTACGGTTTTTATAGGCACTGAAAAGCAAGAATTTGAAGCCAATAATGATGGGGAAATACATATAGAATTGGAGCATTGCGACAAAATATACGTAAAAAACAGGCTTTTCCCCGATGTTCCAACCTTAATCAAAGATGAAAACAATGACAACAATAGGTTTTCGCTATCAATGCTTCCAAGCCTAGAACAAGTTAGTTTTAAATGGATTGATTTTAAAATTGTGGACGACCATAAAATCACTTGTTTTACCAATTACTTTATGCAAGTACCAGATATTGAATTTGTAAAAGATTGATCCTATTCCACCACTACATTTTTCGTAGCAATAACCACGCCTTCTACGGTGACCGAGATCAGGTACATACCACTATACAAAGTACGCACATCCAAATAAGAGATCGTACTACCCGGCTGAATTTGGCTGGTTTGCATCAATTTGCCCGATAAGTCATACAGGTTTATTGTGGCTTTTTCGCGCAATAGCCCTACTGTTTGTACCGCAAAAAAATCGCCTGATGGATTTGGGAAAACACTGATACTTAGATCATTAGCGATGCTTTCGCCTGTGCTTACGGTTGGAGTATATGTCGTTACGGTTTCGCTAATGGTTTGAACTTTTGAGCCATTCTTTACCCCGTAAAAAGTAGGCCCTACCACATAAGGATAGGTCGAGTTCCAGTTTTCATCCACCGTGGCAAAATAACAGTAAATACCATTAGGATACTCAGGAGTAATACAAAAACGTCCATTATGTTGGTCTAAATAATCGGATTCAGTATGTGCTACATATTCGTAATCTTCTCGAAAATAGCCCAATGGATAGGTAGCGCTCACTACCGGGCCATCGGCTACATCTGTACCATCGGCATGGAGGGTGCGATCGGTGATATTGCGCAATTGATAACTCGATTTGATCCGCGTGATACCACCCGTACCATCTGTGTTTTTAAAACCATACGCTCCATAAATCGGGAAACCATCATAAGCAAAACCAATAAGCGGCGAATGTTTAGCGATATCAATCGCATACAAGCCATCTGCGGGGTAAAGATCACAAACATCAGAAATCACCGTCAAATCGAGGTTAAAAGCAGATGGGTTTTGGTGGTGGTGGTAATTACCCATGGCTGGGTGCGCTTTAGCACAGTCAAACCCACCGCGTTCTGCGGGAATAGCGTCCCTGTTCCAAGCGTTTACTGCCCCCGGGCCTCCTGCACAGGGTGGATTGCCGGGGCCACCACAAAGTGCATTTGCCGTAGTGCTCCATGCTACACCATCGCGGTAATCAAACAAGGCTACACCATTGATAAATACACCGATATTGCCACCAGTAGTAGCAGTAGGTGTGCCTGTGTTTTTTACAGGGTTTAAAGTGATTTTGAAATAACCCGTTTGCGCCGTCGCGAGCGATGGGTTGCCATCCAAAAACGGCCCAGTAATATAGGCAGGGATACCCGTGGCTGCAATATAACTCCAAGTGTTGGAATATTGAACAGATTGTACGTTGGCCAAAACATTATCCTGAATAGGAGTAGAATTATTTTTAACATAATGACGGCCTTTTATTCCGGTTGTATTTTGTAAAAATGCGGTAATAACCGGGTTGGTTTGCGCGCTCAATTGGCCGAAACAGGCAACCCAAAGAAGGGAAAAGAGTATTTTTTTCATGTTCGAATAAAGAATTAAAATTTTAATCTGATTCCTTAGACGATGCTTTGCAAGAAATCCTTCGATGCCGATACTATTCTACCGAAACTAATTCTATATAATGTCTAATAGAGATTATATGATTTTAAGTATTCAGACATCATCTCTAATCTCTAATAATCCCATTTTTTGGGTAGATCAACTTCATTCGCATAAGCCGATATTTGGGGTATTTGGTAAATCAAATCAAGCAGTTCATTCAGGTCACGTCGTATTTCAAAATAATAATCTTCGTGTAATTTTGGAATTTTGACCAATATCTGTTGTACTCTTTTTATGATATACGGAGCAAGTGTATCAAAGCGGTTGCGCGGAAACTTGGCCAAAATATCCTTGTTTATCCTTAATCCATTAGAAAGCAGATAGATCGCCAGTGTCACTTCCCCATATTTGTCTTTGGTGACTTTTACGTGTTCTGTTATCGCGGGATTGATGTATCGGAAATCCATCAAGAGATAACCGGGTGTTTGGCCAGCACCAGTTGAGTTTTGCAATTGTTGCTCAATTTTTACCCGAATTTTAGCGGCTCGACTATCTATGGTAGATTTGTCTTCCAATAAATCAAATTCCAACTGTTTTACTAATAAATCACTTTTGGCGATTAATCGAAGCAATAATTTGTCCTTATCTTTAGTCGGAAGACGTAATAGCGCGTTTTTTAAGTCGTCGGATATTTTAGTTGCCATATTGCTGCGTGCTTGTTTTAACGAGTTGCAAATGTAGCGCACAATCCGTATTTTACTATAATGACGAATAAAAATACGCAATATTAAATTGAATGTCACGGTGTGCGGCACCTCCAATTATTGTAAAAAAAAACCTTTATAGAAATAAATAATTATTTTTGAAACAAAAAGTAACACTTTGTGTTGTAATAGCAATGCTTTCACAATATGGTGCAAAAAATATTAGTAGTAGAAGATGAGCCACATATCGCAGAGCTGATTAGCCGCACTTTGCATGAAAGTGGATATGATACTTATATCGCTTCGGATGGGCAACAAGGGATGGATATATTCAGGTTGGTTCGTCCTCATTTGGTGGTGACTGACCTACTTATGCCCAAGGTAGGTGGGCGTGAATTATGCAGGTTTATCCGCGAAGAAAAAAGTAATGTACCTATTATTATGCTAACAGCTTTGGGTAGTACAGAGGATATTGTACAAGGATTGGACGCGGGGGCAGATGATTATATGGTAAAGCCCTTTCGTGTGCCGGAATTACTGGCGCGGGTGCGTGCTATGTTGCGTAGGGCCGAACAAGTAGAAATTGAATCAATCAGTACTTTGGCTGATTTAACACTTAACCATGAAACCAAAGAAGTATATCGGGATAAACAATTATTAGAACTCACCGCTACGGAGTTTCGGTTACTCGAATTTCTGATACAAAATAAAGGCAAACTCAAAACCCGAATGGAAATATTGGAAGAAGTGTGGGGACTGCATACCGACCCCGGCACCAATGTCGTCGATGTGTATGTCAATTACTTGCGCAATAAAATGGATAAACCATTCGATCAAAAATTACTCCATACAAAGGTGGGGCAAGGTTTTATCTTAAAAGCGTAACCATCGTATGCAAATACCCACACTCACTATTCGCCAGCGTTTACCGCTTTTTATTTCTATTTCTGCGCTATTCATTTTATTGTTGGTGGGCTATTTCATCTATGATTTTTCTGTTCGTTTTTGTGAACAAGAGTTCAAACACCGTGTAGAACAACGTTTGGCCGAAACCGACTCCCTTATTGCTCGTGATCGCCAACACCCATTTTCGGTCATCAGCCATTTGCCCCCAAGTAGCCTCCCCGATGAACATATTTATTACGGCAACGACCCGAACCAAATTGTATTGCCCAGCGGCGATGGCCCACTATCGCAAATGATCGATACCAGCCAATTCCATAGGAATGGCCTGGTTTTTACTCATTTAGGACAGCGCGATTATGGTATCAGGCATGATCCGGTAACACATAACACATTGGTGGTTTCTGCCATTGATTTGGATGGCAGAAACAGACTACAAAATCTGAAATATATCATTATACTGGGTATTTTGGTCGGTGTGTGTTTGCTTACTTTAGTTTGTTGGTTTTGGGTAAAAACAATGCTACAACCTATCGCCGATAAAATTAAAAAAGCACGCGATATTAGTGCCAAAAGCCTTGATTTACGCTTAAATGTTAAAAATGATAATGATGAATTGGGGCAATTAGCCCTCGCTTTTAACGAAATGTTGGAGCGTATCGAGAGCGGATTCCAGTCCCAACAACAATTTATTCGCAATGCTTCACATGAAATGCGGACACCCCTAACATCCATTATAGCGGAGACTGATTTAGCATTGCAGCATGGCAGAACGACCGAAAATTACCAGCAAATATTAGAAAACATCAGAGGAAAAGCAGAAGATTTGAATGAATTGGTCGGACAATTACTCTTAATGGCCAAGGTGGAGCGTATGGACAAATTTTCGGATCAATTGACCTGTGGTGCCGATGAAGTATTGATGTTAGCACTAAGGGATTTACAGGTCAAATATCCAGAAGATAGCCATCGTATAAAATTACAATTAGAAGCCGCAACAGCGTCCAATAGTTTTATGGTGCGTTGTGACCCCTATATTTTACAAACTGCTTTTTTAAACTTATTGGATAATGCCATTAAATATGGCAATCGAAAAAGTGTAGAAGTGCGCCTATTTACCACCAATCAAATGGTATGCCTCGAAGTAAAGGATTATGGTGATGGTATTGAAAAAGAGGAGTTGATCCATTTGTTCGAGCCATTTTACCGATCCAAACAGCATATTGACCAACCAGGAAGCGGTATTGGTTTATCGCTGGTCAAAAGTATCATGGATAAATATGGCGGTAATATCAATGTCCAATCAGAAGTAGGAAAAGGATCCGTTTTAATGATAAAATTACCAGTTTATTAAATTCTAATCCCTTTCTAATTCCTTTCTTATAACGCTCTAACTTGAGCACACCTAAATTTGTCACAAATTAAAAATAGTATACATTATGAGACACACAAAAATCAATTTCTTCGTATTCATGTCGCTTTTGTTAATGACGAGTTGCGCGACTGTCATGCCCGATCAAGTGGGCGTAAAACGTACTTTTGGCCGTATCCATGAAGAGGTGCGCCAGCCTGGCGTTGTCGGTTTTAACCCATTTACAACTAAAGTAGTTACCGTACCAATTAGAACCATGAATTTAGCCATAGTAGAAAACCTTCCATCAAAAGAAGGTTTGACCATACGTTCTGAAAGTTCAATTTTGTATAGAATCAAACCCAAAGCAGTCCCGCAAATTTTGAAAGAAACGGGTATGGAATTTGAAGATATGCTTATTTTACCTGTTTTCCGTTCTGCTGCTTCTGATATTTGTTCTAAATTCGACGCAAAAGACATGCACAGTTCCAAACGCGCAGTAATTGAAGAAGAAATTAGGAAAAGATTGGTTGAAGTATGCGAACCTAAGGGCTTTATCATCGAAGCGGTATTACTTAAAAGCATCACTTTGCCTGCTGGTTTGTCCCGCTCTATCGAAGCCAAATTAGAAGCAGAACAAGATGCCTTGAGGATGCAATTCGTATTGGACCGCCAACGCCAAGAAGCACAACGCCAAATTATTGATGCCGAAGGTGCTAAAGAAATTGCGCGTATCCAAGCCGAAGGTAAGAAAAATGCAGCCATCATCGAATCAGAAGCAAAAGCAAAAAGTAACGAAATCGAAGCATTGGGTATCAAAAACGCTAATGACATGATTAGCGTGAGTCTTACCGCTAATGTATTGAAATTCAAACAAATAGAAGCGTTTCAAAAACTTTCAGCCTCTCCAAATACTAAAACAATTGTCACCGATGGTAAAACACCAATGGTCAATATTTTGGGCGCGGAAGGCGGAAACTAATTCCAAATACTTAACATCGAAAATGGAAACACCTAAAATCTAATAAGTGAATGTTTTATCGTGTTTTTGATCCAATTCAACGCATACAAATAAGAGGTTTAATGTGGAGCCGGGCGCAGTACTGCGTCCGGTTTTTTCTTACAATTTAATTACTTTTTATTATGAAATGTCCAAAATGTAATACGTACCTAGTCCTCTCCGAACGTAAAGGTATCGAGATCAACCATTGCCCCCAATGTCATGGCGTATGGTTGGAGCGGGGCGAATTCAATAAAATAATTACCAACAGCGATGGCGCACAAAGCATCATTCAAGGTTTCAGAAAGAACAATGACATTGAATATAAACGTGGCTATAACGTGCCGGTTATTGGCCCATTCGAAGAATATTCCAACAAAATGATGCGGAAAAAATCTATGTTGGATAATTTATTCGATTTTTGTATGCGTTAAGGTGCGCTCTCCAATTCATAAATATAACCTAAGTAAATACCATGAAGAAGATTATAATAGTACTAATTGTCCATTTTTTTACCACCTTCACCACCTCCGCACAAGATACCATAGTCGATAGTGAGGAGGTATTGCGATTAGTAGAAAAAACCGCCATTACCTTAGAAGCAAGGTTGAATGACGCAGTGAGCCTACCCGAAGTCTCTAATTTATTGATTAAACTCATGGAATCGTACGAAGATTTCAATACGATTGCCCTCATGGGTATCTATTGTCATGGTGCTAGGGTATCCGCCGAATTGGGCCGAAATCAATGTAATTGGGTCAATTTCGTCAAAGAAAAGGACATGACCTCCTTAATGCTTAGAGCACAGGAGGCGCGATTGTACGCTTTCAAAATGCGAGATGCCGCTGCAAATTGTTTATTAAATGCACCAAAACGCTATACTGAAAAAGCACTCTCCATATCCGATATTTTGCGCAATAATGCAGAACATATTGAACATGCACTTTCTGACGGGCTGGCATCAAAAGATATACACATCCTCGCCCAAAAGATAGAACATGCCGAAAGCGTTTTTCACCACAGTGAAATGCTTGGCTTAAAATTAAATAATTGTACCGTCATCGTAGTTGCTTCAAGAGAAGGATTACAGGCATGCACAGACGCATTATCGGCAGAGGAATGGTCGGAAGTAGATAAATTTGTCAAAAAAGCATTATCTTTCTCAACGGCCATTAAGACAAAAGCGGCGATCTGTCGGTAGTATTTGATGTACTACTTTCCATCTCAAACCGATATCCAATGCCATGTACGGCCACGATTTTAATGGCTGGACACGTGATTTTTTTGCGCAACCGCGATACAAATACATCCAAACTCCTCCCCACCATTATGCCCTCGTCTTCCCAAACTTGCTCCAGTAAAAATCGACGTTCCAATACTTGATTGGGGTGGTTGAAAAATAATTGCAGCAGTTTGGATTCGCGGTAAGTCAGTGCAATGGACATGCCATTTTCCACAATAACCTGGCGTGCAGGATGAAAACTTAAACCTTGAAAAACAATCCATTTTTGATCGGCCTCCGTCGTTTTATCATTTGCTTCCTCTGCTGCCAATGCAGGTTTTTGAGGTGGCCTGTTGTTTTTACGGAACAAAGCAAACAATAAAGCACCTAAAAACAGTCCAAATACGCCTAAAATCCATGCCGAATTACCACTATTGGCTTTGTCGGGCATAGGCGTATTAAAAGTAACCTGCAAATTATAACAACCCAATTCAACCTCCCTTCCACGACAAGGCAATGTTTTATTTTTTTCAAAATCACCATAATTATAGCCCAGCAAAATCATTCCATCAAAGCAACCAAGAATGGCCACATCATAATCGCTGTGAATACCATACACTTCAAATGACGATTGCAGCAATTCCGGTAAACTATCATAATTGATGTTTTTTTGCAAACGAACCAACCAAGTGTTTGCACTTTCTTTTGTTATAGGCACCACCGTAGAGGTACTATCTCCACCATTCAAATAGATCAGGTGTGCTGTTCGGCGGAGTGCCAAATTCACTTTGTCGGGTTGCAGGACATCGTGCTTTGCGGTACTTGCCGATAAGTGCAATACAAATTGCATCAGCAATAGACCAACAATAAACAAGGCTAGGTATTTCCAAAGACTTTTAAACATGGGCGCAAAAATACTAAAAAAAATATCGTATTTCGCCCAAAAATCATTTGATCGAACAAAACTCATTGAACAACAATCTCATTATGCGGTAAAGCATATTCGTTATTCATCGTAAGGAGTACAATCGAATCCCCTTTTTTACATTTGGCCAATACCTTTTGAATCGCAATATTTTTGTAAGTTTGGTCGGAAAACATAGTGAGTGTACCCGTTTTTTGGTCTTTTATAGCAATCTTAAATTTGATTTTGTCAACAGGAACCGTTATTGTCTCGGATATATTAGCCGTGCATACCGTGAGTTCACCCGTAGTACTTTCCAAAATGGCACATTTGGCGGTAGGGGAGTAGGACTCCACCACCATTTTTTGATCCAAAAATGCAGCAGCGCAGTTGCTAAATGGGTTTTGGGCAATACTAAATGTTGCCAATAAGCAACCAATAACTGTCAGCGTAATACAATTTACTTTTTTCATAACTTAATTTTTTATTGTGAATAATGCCACAAAAGTACCGTCACGCCCACAGCACAGACGAATTTGGCGTGTAAAAGAATGTAAACGCATTGTAAAAGATACGTGTACTTATTTTTTGGGCAATAATTTATCCAATTTATGATGAATATCCTGCAATAAAGCGAACTGTTTTTCCTGTGTTTCAAACAATGTTTTGATTTGTTCTTCCAGCAATAAATCCATTTTTTGTTGAAGACTACGGATCTGTAGTTCTGCTTTAAGGTTAATCATATAATCATTTTCGCTGCGCATCCGGTCTTTTTCTTCCTGTCTGTTTTGGCTCATCATAATGATGGGTGCTTGAAGTGCCGCGATACAAGACAAAATCAAGTTCATCAAAATAAAAGGGTAGGGGTCAAATTTGTATGCGCCCACTGCCAGGGCATTAAATACGATCCAAAGCGCAAGTACGACTCCAAATAAGGAAATAAACCGCCAACTACCACCAAATTGTGCCACCTTATCAGAGATCTGTTGACCTTGCGAAAGCGTTTCAATAGGAGGATTAAGGAGGTTTTGGATAATCAATTCCTCCGCTTTGAGGGTCTCTTGCACTATTTGGTGCAGTTTTTGGATCTGTTTGTTCTCCTGGTTTAATAATTCTTCGATGCCTGTATTTTTCATAATTTCTTGTTTTTTGTAACTGTCCAGCCGCTCCCAAATTCCCATAGGGAATATATGTTTATAGGTTATTGTAGTATGATTTTATACTAATCCCGGAGGGATTACATGTAAAAAAGCGCACAAATTACATATAATCCCTACGGGATTAGCGTAAAACCGCATTTCAATCACTATAAACATTTATTCC
>JBEAVK010000199.1:0-8807 GCA_041160955.1 Bacteroidota bacterium | reverse complement strand
GCAATTACACCTTCCATTTTTTAAATGATTGATTTATGTGAAAAAAAAGAGTGAAATGAGTTATTTTTGTTGATGCAAAAGTCGGGATAAAAAGTGTTACCATTATAGCGTAGAAATACGTGTTTTTAAGTAGGTATTTCTACGGGGTATGGTGCAGAGATGCACAGGGATACGCGCTGCGTGATGCACAGGGATACGCGCTGCGTGATGCACAGGGAGGCTCGCCGCGTGATGCACAGGGAGGCTCGCCGCGTGACGCACAGGTATGCTCGCCGCGTGACGCACAGGGTTGCGCCCTGTGTTAGATATGTCGCCCTTTCAGGGCTGGGTTTGAGTAGGAAATCAACCAGAGGCTATCTATTTTTAAAACCTTTTTGCATTATTTTTCTTTAGATAAGTGCATATTATGCTACTTTTATTATGAAAAAAATCTTGGTACTTTTTTTACTTTTTTATGGCTTTCCGCTTTGCGCTCAAACTTTTATCAATCAATATTTCACGCCCGATGGAAGTATAAATATCCGGCAACATATCTCGGCATCGGGTGGTGGTTATTATATCTGTGGTAGGGAACAGGATAAGGGATTTATTGCTCAATTGGATAGTATTGGCGCTGTAATCTGGAAAAAACAATATGATGCTGGCGTTGGCACATTTGCCGTTGATGACTTGGTAGAAAGCAAGGATGGTACCCTGATTGCCATTATGAATACCGTGGCGCAACAAAATGAAAATGTGATTACTGCGGTATTCAAAATTGCGGCCACTACGGGTGCTGTACTTTGGACAACACAGTGGTCGATAGACAAGACTACGTTTACTTTTATTGAGCCGAGTACCGATGGTTATATATTGGCAGGATCTAGTTTTAATAATAATGTTGACCTTTCGCTTTCACAAAATCAGCGGTTGACCAAGATCAATGAAGATGGCGGTATTATTTGGCAACGTGCTTTTGCAACACCCTTCACCAAAGTTCGTACTTTACATACGGATGCCGTGGGAAATGCATATATTACAGGTGTTACTAACGTGAGTTCATTTTTGGATGAAATATTTATTTTTAGACCTGATGGCACTCTTATTGACAATTTTGGCTATTAGTGGCCTGGGCAATAACTTTAGCATCACTGCGCTGAGACCGCTTGTCGGGGGCGATTACCTACTTGCCGGTACATTGCTCACACAGACCGCAAATAGCATTATGGTAGTTTTTCGCATTCGACCAACAGGAGGTGCTGTGCTCTGGAGCAGATCGTATCGTATGAGCGGTTTTAATTGGGAAATACTAGACATGGAACAATTACCCGATGGCCAGTTTGTGGCGTTGTGCAAAGACCGTACGCCAAACAACACTGCTCCTGTCGCATTGCTCAAGTTACAGACCAATAGTACACTGACATGGATGCGCAGTTTTGAGTTACCGGGTATCAGCGAAATGGGCACCTCCTTATCCGTTACTGCTGACGGATTTATCGAAATAGTAGGTAATGCTGTAGAGGACGCGCAAACCTCGAATGGCTTTTTTATTCGGGCTGATTCATCCGGTAGCGTGGCGGGTGATTGCCCAAGACCAAATTTGAATGTTTTGGTTCAAAATACCCCCCTTTTTACGAATGAGTTTGTTTATCTTGATGCTCCAGGCTTCGACCAGACAACGGTTGACATCAATGTATTAGCCTCTGAATTGACAAGAAGGCAGGAAATATATGTACCTGATATCGTATTTTCTGCGCCAGACACCGCCTGTATTGCTGATTGCATTATCATAAAAACAAATGATGCGCTAGTTGATCTGGTAAAATCGGAATGGGTATTTGAGGGTGGTGAACCATCCACCTTTTCGGGTGCGAATCCACCACCAATTTGCTATAACAAAGCGGGTGTTTATACGATCACATTCACTGCTGGTGCATGTACTACGCCTGTTACTCGTCAAATTGTTATCACTGAAAATTTTGGCGTACCTAATGCTTTTACGCCTAACCAAGATGGGACAAATGATGGTTTTAGGCCGTTATTGGACTGCGCTACTGAATCTTATAATTTTGAAATTTATAACCGTTGGGGGCATCGAATCTTTTTTACCAACCAGCAACAAGCGGCTTGGAATGGTACTTATTTAGATGCAGATGCCCCCGTCGATGTGTATTTTTGGCGGTTACAGTATAGCCAGTTGGTGAGTGGCGTGCTACAATTTTTTAGTAAAAAAGGGGAGGTTAGTTTGATTCGGTAATTTTAGATAATTTTGATAACTAAAAATCCTTAATTCCTCGTATTGGTATTTCCACTTGCGTTTACGCGTGACGCGTCACACGTCATACGTCACGCGTCACACGTCACGCGTCACGCGTCATACGTCACGCGTCATACGTCACGCGTCATACGTCACACGTCATACGTCATACGTCACGCGTCACACGTCACGCGTCACGCGTCACACGTCACGCGTCACGCGTCACGCGTCACACGTCACGCGTCACACGTCACGCGTCACACGTCACGCGTCACACGTCACGCGTCACACGTCACACGTCACACGCCACACGTCACACGTCACAGGGATTCCCCCTGTGCTGGATGTGTCGCCCTTTCAGGGCTAGTTGTTATTGCCCTAAAAATCCATAAATACTTCGTATTGGTATTTCCATTTGCGCTCTTCACCGGGTTTTAGCGTAATTTCCCATTCGATATTGTATTCCGAATTGATGCGAAGGGTGGCTTCTTCTTGTTTGAGTGTCCATTTTTCATCCGGTGATTGGGTTGGTTTTCCTTCTATTTTTCGCTTTATTTTAAGTGTAATTGTTTCTTTTTTGTAATTGATAACGCATACTTGGCCTTCGATGGTGACGCGGTCGTAGTTATGATTAAAAAATTTGCTTACATCTTCTTCCCGCTTAACATCTCCTTCGGTCTGCGTTACCTTTACTTCTGGGGTTTCTGTAATACGCACCTTGCTGGTGGCACCCGGTGCCGTAAAAGGAATCTTATCCTGGCTGATCGGTTGCAAATCCACACCACTGAGTAGATTGGCCACACCTGTTGTCCAAGGATAATCCGTATTGTTTTTAAATTCTATAAAATGGATCACAGGGTTGCGTTTTTCATCTGCTTTGTTGCGGTTATTATTGTATTGTTGAAAGCCATTGGGTCCGCCATCGGGCAAATTACATTCAAAAAAGTGCTTGGGTTCTATCTCTGTTTCAAATATGGGGAATTGGTACCTGCTAGCCTTGGGTAATTCGATCTTTTTTAAGGTATAAAAATAGTAATCTTCTACTTGGCTACCATCGGGGTTAGCGTTACCAGGCACTTCTATTACGCGTTCTTCGTACGTTTCAGGATCAAAAGCGACTTGATAATTGTTCATCAGCGAATTCTGATAACCATTTCCGAGTTGATTTCTGTATCCGTCTGCAATGGTGTTAGGGTCGAAATTGACAAGATTGGAAGTTTTATCAGCGAAGGCAAAATTCGGGATGCCTACTGCTAGTTTGAGGTCGGCTACTGTACCATAATGTTCAGCATCGTTTACAATTTCTGCCCGAAGTGATAGTTTTCCTTTGTTTTTTGTGCCCAATTCTAAGCGATAAACGGGTGTCCAACCCAAATTATTGGTTAAATATGCGATCGACATGTCCTGCTCTGGTTTTGCATTATTGAAAGTAACATCTAACCGTTTTTTCATTTCGATATGGGAAGAAAAATCAATTTTCGGGTTTTCGGGAAATTCAGCCCGTCGTATTTCATCGCTTTTAAAACTGAGCCATGTCCCCGCTTTTGTTTGAAAATTGATGATTGAAGAGTAGGAATCATTGATAAAAATGACATTTTCAATACGCCCTTCCACTTCCTGTAAGGGCATATTTACGCCCTGTGAAAGGTATATTTTTGCGATTTTACCCGACATAGACTTGTAATAATGATTATAATTAATATTTTTATCTAGCACTGCTACCGAGTCTAATTTTGTAAAAACACTTTTCAACGCATCATTAGGTGCGCCTATCCAATAAGTGCCAAAAAGCGCATTGGGTAGTTCTCGTGCCGAATAAATACTGTTAGTCGTTTTTACTTTCCCGGTGCGTTCAATCATGGAACGGCCATTTTTAAAAATAGTAATAGAGCGAACGGGGAGCGTCTGGGCACTCATTATGGCTGCGCAAAAAAGGAAAAATAAAGTTGCTAAGTTGAGTTTCATATTTTGTTATTTTTTTATAAAAACGCTTATTTAGTTCTTTTTATTTTGGGCAATAAAAGGAAAAATACAAGTGGAGAGATGAGTGCAAAGCATATTCATGTATTGCTTATTTTTTTACAGTATTATATTCAAATCAGATCCATTCTATATAAAAAGGAGGCCCCAAACCTTTATTTATATCCCATAACTTTGTATCGAATTGCAACTCGGTGCATCTTATATTAACAATAACACACCAAATATGTATAATTGCACATCTTACTTGCACTATAACGCAATACTTTGAAATAAACAACCAACAATTTAATTAATAAATATATGTTACGATTTTGCTTACGCACCACACTCTTTTTGGCTTTTGCTTTTTGTTGCTTTCAATGCAAAACCCCCATTCCCGATACCTTTAAATACCATGCAGGAGACCCATTCATATCCAGTATGGTCGAAAGCCAGTTCTTCGAAATCAATGCCGATAGTGGGCAGGTTATTGAAGGCGCATTGGGGACACGGATTATTTGCCCTATCGGCTGTTTTTTGGATAAAAATGGAAAAACAGTAAAGGGAAAAATAAGGATCGAATTGGCCGAAGCCCTCCAAAACGATGCCATGGTCCGCTCCAACCTCACCACTCAATCAGGAGGGAAGCCTTTAGAAACAGGTGGCATGCTCTATTGGAACGTTACTTCTAATGGCGCTCAAGTTGCCATTAACCCAATAATTCCTGTAAGTATTGATATTCCTACACCCAATAAACAGGAAGATATGCAGGTGTATAAAGGTACACGCGATCAGCAAGGCAATATGGATTGGATAGATCCACAACCCATTGAAAAATTTATTACACCTGTAGATATATTTACGCTTGATTTTTTACCGAAAGGCTTTCTGGCCGAAGTGGAGCGGAGTATGCCATTTGGCAAATATAAAACCGCCACTAAAGAACTAGCAGATAGCCTGTATTATAGCCTTTCGGTGGGTGTATTACCTGTTGAATCAAGTGAGTATATCCACACTGATCTAAATGAGGCTTATTATAATACACAAAAAAAGGTAGTGGACGGTAAATATACGGATGACTCGTACGCGCATAGTGCAGAACATACACTTCAGGATTCGCTATCCGAAAGTGTGACAAAACCCGAAGTTGATCCTGCTATGATTATGGCCCTCTATTCGGAACCTTTTCAAAATACATTGATCGCTACCCGCGAATTTGAAAAAAGATTACAAACGGTTTTCAAAACCTGTTCCAACAAAGCATTGGAGGCGTATGTCAACAACTTGGATCAACCGCTTTGGCAATTGGACGAAATGGCGGCAAAAGTAGCCGAAGAAAAAGGGGAGATAGAAAGTGCCAAACAATTTAAAAAGTATGCCGCCCAAAAACTGACCAGGGTTAAAAATGGAGGTGAACGCGCAAATTTGCTCAAAAAATACTTAAAAGAACGGGTATCTGCCATAAAAAAAGAACTCGCCGAAAAGAAACAGGAACTGCGTAATGCACTAGACAAAAAAAATGAATCTGCCCGAAAAGTAGCCACTGAATATAAGGCATTATTATTCAAAAGGGAAACATACCGTATGGAAACGTATGGATTTGAATGGTCGGCAACGGGCTGGCTGAATGTTGACAAAGGAATAGAACCAAAAGATTGGGATGCTCAACCGCTTGAAATATTGGTGGATAACAGCAATGAATTTGATCGTGTTTACACCTATATTATTTATGAATCCATCAATAGTTTATACCGTTTAAATACCGACGATAATAGGAGATTTTACGTGGGTAATGAAAAAGATCCGCGCATGTTAATGCCTAAAAAGAAAACAGCCGCCATCATTTCCGTTGGTTATAAAAACGATCAAATAGCGATGGCCACCAGCACAATTACTACAGGTGAAGACACTAAAGCAAGCCTACATCTTGAATTGTCCGACAAGGCAAAAATGAAAGCCGTACTTAATCAGTACAATAATTATGGAAAAGAAAATCAAATCGAGCAAGATTTGGTGTTTATGGAGCAATTATACGTTGAAAAACAGCGACAACTCACCTTACAAAAAGAAGTGGATGTTATGTACCGACTGTATTATATTGCATTTCCATGCGCAATGCTAGGAGAAGGCTCCATTTTATTCGATACTAAATGCGGTATATGCCATAATAAAAATATGTGTAATAAACTAACGGGTCCAGCACTCTACACAGCCCGCGATAGTTGGAAAGATGACAATGGTTTATACGCATTTATCAGAAACTCGCAAAAGTCTATCGCGGACGGACACCCACGAGCAGTGGAACAATGGAATATGTGGAAACCAACATTGATGCCTAGTTTTGAGCAATTAAACAGTAGGGATATGGCGGCATTATTGATGTATATAAGTGATCACAAATGCACTAATCCACCACAAATACAATAGCATTCGCTTTTTTTTGCCACAAAGTTCTTAAAAATTCACAAAGCAAAACGAACACGCTACGTTTTGTGCACGATTCCGAACTTTGTGGTAGAAATAAAAAAAACGTACTTTTGCAGTAAATTAACGATTAATGACCATTCCAATTATTCAAATATTACTCATTTGTCTTCCATCCCCGACAAGCACCCCTGATACAATACCCCCAGCAGCGCTATCAAGGCTACTGCGCGCCTATCCCGATCACCTCTGGAAAGCAGAAGGCAACTACCTCATTTGGAAAGATAGCACCGCCATGCTTTTTGATGATGGTCTGCTCAAAACCGAACAATTGTATTTCGACTCCGCAGACATCGAAGATCAACTCCATTACCTACCCTACCCTATTGGCCCTATTCCAGACACACCAAGTTATGGTTGTAATCCAGGTACTTACCGTTGTGCAGCATTTTTTCAAAAAATGTATGGCAGTACCGAAGCACAAGTACGAAAAAACCTAACCATCGTAAAATGGCCCAATAAGATAAACGGGCAAAACCTCGTGGTAACAAAAATAAACAACGTTGACAAACACCTAATAGCCGTAGCAGAAGAACTCAATGCGCGTCCCGAACTCAAAAAATACATCACCAATATAGGTGGCGGTTTTAATTGGCGATTTATCAGTGGCACCCAACGACCCAGCCCACACTCCTACGGAATAGCCATTGATATTAATGTTAAAAATGCACATTACTGGCAATGGGACTACCCCAAATACACCGATCAAGCGGTGGAGCAAAATATCCGTTGGCGCAACACCATTCCCTGGGAAATTGTGCAAATATTTGAAAATCATGGGTTTATATGGGGCGGCAAATGGTACCATTACGATACGATGCACTTTGAGTATAGACCAGAATTAATATTAAAGTAATATACTTAAAACTTAATGCACCGCCTGCCTTCAAATTTGCCTATTTTTGCCCAATATCCATACACCACAAAATGCCTATCAAATTTTCCCACTGGCAAATTGCCATACTGCTTTATCTCATCACGGCGTGGAACAGCGTTGGTTACCACCACGCGGATGAGCATTATCAAATCCTTGAATTTGCCAACCTAAAATTGGGTAACGCCTCGGTGGCGGACATGCCTTGGGAATATAAAGCAGAGATGCGACCAGGATTACAACCTATGCTCACCGTTGGCATAATAAGTACATTGAACCAAATAGGCATTTCCGATCCGTTCACACAAGCATTTTTGCTGCGTATATTAGGTGGTATGCTCACCTTGGCCTTGTTTTGGCAATGGAGTACCACCTTGCCTCCAGACATTGCACGCCGATGGATATGGCTTGTTTGTTTTCTTTGGTGCATGCCCTATTTGAGTGTCCGTTATTCTTCTGAGGCATGGTCGGCGTTGAGTTTTGGGGTAGGTTGTTTATATTGTTACCGTTCAAAAACCAACCGGAATATGTTTCTAGCAGGTTTGCTGATGGGCTGCTCCTTTCATTTCCGCTACCAAATTGCTTTTGCTATTTTGGGTGTACTTTTTTGGTTCATTTTTCACGAAAAGCAACCTACAAAACAAATTTTATACTGGATTTTAGGCGGAATTGTCGCCTTTGTACTCGGTACTTTCGCCGATTATTTATTCTATGGAAAATGGGTAATTCCAGCATGGAACTACTTAAAAATCAATATATTAGAAGGGAAAGCCTCCGAATTTGGTAAAATGCCTTGGTGGTGGTATTTCACCGAATATTTGATGAGTATGGCATATATAATTGGGCTTGCGTTGTTGGTATTGGCTACTATTGGGTACAAAAAAATGAGGGGCCATATTTTAGTTTGGGCTATGATTCCTTTCATCGTTGGGCATACGCTTATCGCACATAAGGAAATTCGTTTTTTATTTCCCGCCATATCTGCATTGATTTTATTAGCCGCTACAGGCTGGGATATAGTTGCATTTAAATATCAACAAAACAGGGTATATCGCTATACCAAGGGCATTTTACTTTTTGTGAATACCGCTCTTTTGGTCGTTGTATTAGTCCGTCCTGCGATGGAAGCGGTGCCGTACTATGCCTATTTAAACCAACATGCAAAAGACCAAAAACAAGTCCTTTATGTTGAAAAAACGAACCCCTATCTACCCGCTAATATACCCATCAGTTTCTATAATCCCAAACATA
>JBEAVK010000189.1:0-26209 GCA_041160955.1 Bacteroidota bacterium | reverse complement strand
GGCTGGGGCTGGGGCGGCGGCTTCTATAATTCTTGGAACAATCCTTGGAACAACCCTTGGAACAATCCATGGAATAATCCATGTGTCGTAAATAATTACTTTTATGACCCCTATTGGACATGGAATGGACACAACCCGTATTATAATAACTTCAACAACAATAATAACTGGTATAGTTCCAATAATGGGAGTTCTAATGGCTCAGGTGGTTATCAGCCAAAAACTTATACAGGACCTCGTCGTGGAGGTACCAGTGTGGAAGGTTTTACTCGTATCAAAGATACAAATGGGCGTTTATCTACCAACCAAACAAATGTACCATCGGTAGAACTTGCTCGCCCAAATGGCCGTGTATCCCGTGATGCTGAACCAGATGGTCAAGTAGAACGCAAAAATAATACTGGTCGTACTAATGTACCCCCCGGCTCGGCTCCTGTAGGTGTGAGCGAACGTGGAAAAACTACTGAGCCTGCCCGCGCAGGACGCAATACTACTCCGGTGGAAGCCAGCCCAAGTCGCGAAGCGCGTACTGAACGTACTCCAGCAGAGACACGTCCTTCCCGCGAGACGCGTCCAACAGAAACGCGCCCAAATCGCGAAGTTCGCACCGAACGCACACCTGCTGAGACGCGTCCAACAAGGGAGGCACGTACAGAACGTACTCCAGCAGAAACACGCCCAAGCCGTAGCGAGTCTAGCCAAAAGGAATCTCGCCCAACACGTAGCGAAACGCGCCGCAGCGAACCTACACCAAGTAAAAGTGAATCTCGCCCAAGCCGTAGTGAATCATCACCAAGTCGCGGTGGCGGTGATAGTTCTAAAGGTAGCAGTGGCGGTGGTAGCAGCAGCAAACGCGGCGGCGGTAGAGGATAAACAAGTAATGACGTAGTACCTGTTTTTTATCGTACTGCAATCAAATATTAGGGTGGGAAACCGGTGACACACGCCATTTTCCACCCTTTTTATGTGTAAGGAATGATAAAACTTCAAACAATATCAGACAATGTCAAATCATCGTAACAAACAATACTGGAGATTGCTCCTGTTCTCGGTCTTATTTTTGACCCTTTCCCAAATCACTTTTGCCCAAAACGTGGGCGATGCTATCCGCTATGCCAGAATCCAAAATTATGGTACCGCTCGTATGTCGGGGGTTGGTGGCGCATTTACAGCCCTAGGTGCCGATTTCGGAGCCGTTAGTCTTAACCCCGCCGGATTGGCCATGTTTCGCACCGACGAATTTATGTTCACACCGGGCTTTTATTTTGCCTCTACCAATGCAGCATTGAACGTAGATGGTGCCTCTTCTTTTAACGACCAAGCGAGTAAATTGCGCTTTGCCAATATTGGAATGGTATTCAATACTAACAATCGAGAAAAAGACAAATGGAGGACGGTCAATGTAGGATTAGGCTATAATCAACTCAGCAATTTTGCCCAAAAAACCTTTTATCAAGGTACCGCCAATGGCTCTATTCTAAATAATTGGTTTGATATCGCCAGTCCTTTCCTCGCAGGAGGCGGCAACCCCGATGAGTTATATCCATTGGGCGAGGGTCTTGCTTATAATGCTGGCGCGATCTATTTCCAAGATGGTGTACCTTCTTATGATTTTATCAATACCCCCACAGCATCCTCCGACCGGACCCATGCTGTTAATACACGTGGGACGAATAGCGAAATGACCTTGTCTTTAGCGGGCAACTATATGGATAAGTTGATGATTGGTGGTGCTATCGGTATTCCTATTGTCAATTACCGCCAAGATGCGACTTATACGGAACGCGATCCTAATGGTGGCTATGAGGGCAATGTAGCCTATTTCGATAACCTTACTTATACCGATTTTGTCAAGACAAATGGTATTGGTTTCAATGCAAAATTAGGGGCTACGTTAAGGGTAAGTCAGGCGTTTCGGATTGGTGGTGCTATTCACTCCCCATCTTTCCTTAATTTAACGGACAATTTTAGTGCTACTTTTCAATACGAGTATCAAGATCAAACGGAACTGGGTAATATTGCAGATTATTCCAATAATGATGAAGCTGCCGCAGAACCATTTAATTATGGTTTGCGTACACCTTGGCGTGGGGTATTTGGCGGTGCAGTACTCCTGAATAACAAAGGATTTATTTCTGCGGATATTGAGTATATAGACTACACTGCCAGCCGTTTCAATTTGACCAAAGATTTTAATGACACAGGAACACAAAAAATGGAACGCGATCTCAACGCCGATATTCAACGGACGTTACAACCCACACTGAATTATAAACTTGGTGCGGAAATCGTATTGGATGTATTTCGGTTGAGGGCAGGGTATAATTTATTGGGCAAACCAAGGGTTACAGACTCCGGTTACGATTCTGCTGTTTCCTTTGGCGCGGGTCTTCGCAAAGATGCGTTCTATATGGATTTAGCAGTTCGCCGAAGTAATACGAGCGGCTCCATTTCACCTTATGCTGGCTCAGATACCCCAAGAGGGCTAACAGATAGCAAGATTACTGATGTTTTGATGACCGTTGGTTTTAAATTTTAGTATGCTCGTTCCTGATACTTACTAAAGGCAGTGCATCTCGAAAACACGGGATGCACTGCTTTTGATTTTTACAATCGCGTTGAAATAGACCGTTCTGCACAGCTGTATTTGATACAAGAAATAGAGCAATGCAAGGTATTGAATGAGCGGGGGTGGTTTTTGGATCAGATAAGTAGCAGATAAGGCTGTCTCTTCACGGTGTACAGCCTACACCCCCCAATACTTTCATCGAAAATCTTACATATTTAATCTTATTTCCCTGCCGCCACTCAGCAGCGTGACCTACCTTTGCAGTGTTTTTACTAGCAAATATTAAAATTGCCGTTAAATACAGTAAACTACTTTATATGCGCGTTTTTTCACTTCTTACGCTTTTCATCAGCACATCATTTGTATTATTGGCTCAAAAGCCACAAACTACCGTGCATGGCATGGTCAAAGACGGAGTGACAGGCGAGGGATTACCTTATGTCACCATTACTTTTGATGGTGTGGGCATCGGTGTGCGTTCCGACATAAATGGTAAGTTTTTTATGTCCACCGACCGTGAACATAAGTCCGTCAAACTCGCATACGTGGGATATGAAACACAAACCATCAGCATCAAAACAGGGGAACATAATGAGTTGGAGGTATTACTAAAAGACGGTAGTTCGCAATTGGAAGAAATCACAATTCGACCCAAAAAGTACAGCCGAAAAAATAATCCTGCGGTTGATTTAGTGGAAGAAGTGTTCAAACATAAAGACGAAAACCGTAAAGAGGGTTTAGATTTTTACAGTTTTGAAAAATACGAAAAACTACAAATGAACCTGAATAATATCACCGATAGCTATCGTAAAAAGTGGTATTTCAAGCCTTTTCGTTTTATTTTTAGCAATGTTGACACTAACGCAGTAACGCAAAAAATAGCATTGCCTATTTACCTCCGCGAACGCCTGCTCACTGCTTATTACCGCAAAGATCCTGGGCAACAAAAATCTGTGTTAATGGGGCAAAAACAATCAGGATTCCACGATGAAGAAAATGAGGGCGATGACTTGGGTGTGGATGGTGAAGGGGTATCGCAGTTCTTGAGTTCTAGTTTTTCAGATGTAGATATTTATGAGCCGCGTATCTTGCTGTTGGGTACTGAATTTATTGGACCATTATCGTCTATTGCCAATACTATGTACCGATTTTATATCATTGATACGGTAGAATACCACGGTAGAAAATACGCTGACCTTTATTTTTCGCCCAAAAACAAGGCTGATTTGGCATTTATGGGCAATATGCTCGTCGCATTAGATTCTACTTATGCCGTGATGAAAGTAGAAATGGGCGTACCAAAGGATATCAACCTCAACTTTGTATCAGATATGCATATTGAGCAGCAATTTGAACGTGTAGGGACAGGTAACGACCAAAAACTCATGCTCGATTGGGATATGATATCGGTGGACTTAAAAGTACTTAAAACAACCAGTGGACGTAGTTTATTAACAAAGAAGTCTTCTCAATACCGTAATTATACCATTAATCAGCCTTTGCCGGATACCCTTTTTAATACCCCGGAACAGATAAGGGATGATACAGGAAAAGTCCGAAGCCGCAGTATGGAATGGTGGACAGCGCGCCGATATACGCCACTTAATCGTACCGAGGGTTTCATCGAAAATATGATTGATAGTATCAAGCAAGTACCTATTTTTAAGGTAATGAATGGAATCGGCACTGTACTTGGAACAGGGTTCCAAAGGATTGGATTTGTTGATATTGGTACACCTGGTACGCTTTATAATTATAACCCCATCGAAGGGAGTCGCCTTAAACTTACTGCCCGCACCAATTCAAAACTTTATAAACCCTTGGTCTTGTCGGGTTATGGTGCGTATGGTTTTCGAGATCAAAAATGGAAATACAATGCCAGTATCACCTACTCTTTCAATCATAAAGTCCCCCGTGTTTTCCCGCAAAACTATTTGGTGGTCTCTTATGAGAAAGACCTCCGTATTCCAGGGCTTTTGGGAGACAGAATGGCGCAAGACAATACATTTACAAGCCTGCAACGAGGGCAACGCAACAGGATGCTGTTCAATCAGGTATTCAAAATAGAGTATGTCCGCGAATTTAAGAGCCAACTGAGTTTCAATATTGCAGCGCAGCAAAAGATTTATCGTTCAGCGGGGCTATTGCTGTTTGAAGTATCGGGTAGTGACCCTGAAAACCCTACGTTTTCGTCCAATTTGAACACTACCGAATTAGGTGCTTTTGTACGTTACGCCCCTAATCAAAAATTTTATACGGGTGCCAATTATCGTTATCCAATTCAGGGTAAGGCTCCGGTGTTTACGCTTTCTTTCAGAAATGGGTTCAAGGCTTTGAGTGGCCAATATGCTTTTCAAAAACTGGTGTTTAGTGCGGAGAAGCGTTTTTTTGTAGCACCGTTTGGCATCTCCGACTGGTTACTTAATGCAGGGCGAACTTGGGGGGCGGTGCCATACCCGCTCTTGGAAGCGCACCCTGCGAACCAAAGTTATTTTTACGATTGGTATGCTTTTAATCTGATGAATTTTTTGGAATTTGTGAGCGACAAATATGTTACCTTAAATATCCAGCACAATTTTAATGGTTTATTATTTAACAAAATACCACTCATCAAAAAATTGCGGTGGCGCGAAAAATTTAGCCTAAAAGCCCTCTATGGTGGTCTCGATGACAGGAGCAACCCCTACACCACTACTGGTTTGTTCCAGTTCCC
This sequence comes from Bacteroidota bacterium, assembly GCA_041160955.1. Taxonomy (GTDB): domain Bacteria; phylum Bacteroidota; class Bacteroidia; order Chitinophagales; family Saprospiraceae; genus M3007. The sequence goes on along the minus strand of JBEAVK010000189.1, from coordinate 20,927 downwards.
TAAAGATGAAAATGGCCGTTATATTACCAATGTTTTGGGTAAAAAACCCTATATCGAAATGAGTGCGGGCATTGGTAATCTGTTCAATTTTCTTCGGGTCGATTATGTTTGGCGTACCAATTATCTCAATTTGCCAGACGCGCCACATTGGGGCATACGGGTTATGGCTTCAGCAAAATTTTAGTATTCAAATATAAGGGAACAGAGCCTTCTTATAAAAAGGTGCAACGCAGCGCAATATTTGTAGAAATTATATATTTTTCGCGTTTTAAAGGTGCAGCACACCGCAATATTAAATTAATGTCACGGTGCGCTGCACCTTCAAACCCGATTTTGCCTATTTTTGCTACAAATCTCGCGGTGCGCTGCGCCTAAAATTTTTATAAGAAAACCCTGTAAGTGGGTACTAAAGTACTCGGAATGTCCTACGGAATGTGTACTTTTGTGCCCCTTTTCAACAAAAGTAAATTATGCAACCAACGTTATTAATTCTAGCAGCCGGCATTGGTTCCCGCTATGGTGGTTTAAAACAAGCCGATGGCATGGGGCCAAACGGTGAAAGTATCCTTGAGTTTTCTGTCCGTGATGCCGTAAAAGCAGGCTTTGGCAAACTAGTCTTGGTGATTCGCAAAGATATCGAAGCCGAATTTCGCGAAAAGGTAGGGTATAAAGTAGAAAAACTGATGCCTACTTTTTATGCTTACCAAGAAGCAGATACTGCCTTGGAATGGCTGGATCAAAAACCGGAGCGCCTGAAACCTTGGGGTACAGGACATGCTATTTTGTCTGCTAAAGCATATCTTACAGAGCCGTTTATTGCTATCAATGCAGATGATTATTACGGCCCGGATGCATTTGTAACTATTTCAAAATTCCTTACAATATCCTGCACGCCAAGTACTTATGCCATGGTGGCTTATCGTTTGGCCAATACTCTTTCAGAAAACGGTACAGTATCTAGGGGCGTTTGTACAGCCAATGCAGAAGGCTATCTTACCAATGTTATCGAGCGCACTAAGATTGACCGATTGGAAGACGGTATTTACTTTTTTGATGAGAAAGACGAGCGGCATTTTTTAGCCGATGACACCTTGGTTTCGATGAATTTTTGGGGCTTTCATCATAGCCTTTTATTTATCATTGAAGATATGTTCCGCGAATTTGTAACCGCGAATATGGGTAATCCCAAAGCGGAATTTTATATACCAACCGTGGTCAATCAACAAATTACTAGCGGTGCCGCACGCGTAAAAGTACTTACCAGTGATAGCCAATGGTATGGTGTTACCTACCCCGATGACAAGGAGACCGTACGGGCTGCTTTAGCAAATGTTAAGGTAGAAGATTAATAATCGCAATTACTCCAATATTTTTACCTTTTCTTGTTCTCTCAAAAACATCTGCGCGAGACGCAGCCCTTCCATACGTCCGCCCTCGTGCGTGAGGTGCGTATAGTCTTTATTGACCAAACTTGGTCGTGAAGCAGCGGAAAGGCGCACCATCGTACCTGCCCCGCCCATACCGCGGAAGAAATCGTAGAACAAAAAACCGTGTTGTCGTGCTAGATCGCGTTGCATTTGTACAATATGAGGTACGCTAATCATAGTGGCCAATTCACCATCCACTTTGCCACCTCGGTCGGGTACACTCATTACAAGGATCGGTGTATTTGGGAAACAGGTACGGATATGGGCAAATGTTTTTTCCAATTCCGCCTTATACCATTTAATATTGGTCAAGGTATTGGTTACAGCGTTGAGGCCAAATTGTAATACCACTAGGTCATATTGCTGGTATCGGTCAAAAGCGCGCATCATTTCGGGTTTGATATGGCATAGTTTCCCCCCCGAATTACCACGTACCGAAAAATTATCGAAATAAATACCAGGCCCATCCTCTAGGCTGGCGCCGTAGAGCAAAAGGCCATTCGTTTGGGGGAAACGAGCGGCAAACGCCATAATATTCGGTTCTGAATGGCTCCACGCGCTTAATAAATTTTTGGTAGCGGGCAAATTTGCTTCATTGGGATTGTTGCCCTCGGTTTGCCAAACAAAACGTACACCTTCTGATGCTTTGTAGAACAGGCGCACATCTTCCCAATAAGCAGTGTGCTTGAGCGCGTATTGTGAAGTGCCTTTGTAATGAATTTTGGCTTCTGGTTCGCCCATATAAACGTATCCATTGATCCCCAAAGGCGCACTCTTACCTTCGGGTTGAAGCATAGAAATATTACGAAACCCTCGGAATTCTTGAACAAAACTGCGTCTAAACCGCGCAATTTCCGATGTAATAGGCACATAACCAACACCGCCGCCGCCCCAAACAGATTGGAGTGTGTCGCGGAGGTCGCCAAGTAAAATATCTCCTTCGACAAATGAATCGCCAAAAAATGCGACACGAACCTTAGCATTTTGTTTTTTGATAGAATCGACGGCTGTAAAAAAACGGGTAAGTCCCTCACCATTAAAGGTATAATCTTCTATTTGTTGGCCAAATAGTTGGGCATTTGCTTCTGGTACGGGTATTTGGGCTTGCGCCAATAGGGAATCAGCAGTAACCGTTGCAGGGTAAGTCAATGTGTCCAGCGGGAGCACACTAAGCGTATCAAAAGCGGGTATTTCTACGTTTTTTTCACGAATATCGGATAAAATATCCATTTTTCGCAGGGTAAAGCCTGCTATGCTGGTCTCTTTGGATACCGCTGAAAGGATGAGCAAAAAGGAAAGCACGAGCGCCGATAATCCCAATGCTTGACCTATATAATTTTTCATGGAGCAAAGATACAGCAGAAATAAATGGTTTGGTATGTGTTTAGTAGGAAGTTAGGGCAATAGGGGAAGTAAGATATTCTATAAAATTAACTTTGAAAATGGCCGTAAAAAATGATTGGAAATAGTACTTTTGCGTAAGGAATGATATTTTTTAATCCAAGGGTACTAAATAATTTAGGCTTTATGCAGATCAACCGCACCGCACATATCCGCTATAAAACCATTGACCGTTGCTTGTGCAATCGGGATCGGAATTGGACTTTACAGGACTTGATGGAGGCTTGTGGAAAGGCTTTACAGGCTGATGATGAGCGCGAAGAAGCCGTAGCGAGTCGTCGTGCTATTCAGATGGATCTGGATTTGATGCGCTCGGCTACTAGAGGATATAATGCACCTATTATAGTGGTGGACAAAAAGTATTATACTTATGAAGACCCCAATTTTAGTATTACCAAAATACCATTAACTACCCATGATTTAGAGCAAATTGGGCAAATTGCGCAGTTATTGGAGCATTTTAAAGGATACGAATATTTTAAAGAAGCGGAAGAGTGGGTAGCGCAACTAAAAAACAAATCTTTGGGTATTGAAAATACAATAGCATTGCCCAAAGCCGTATCAAACCCGCCAAGTGAAACTACTTTTGCATTATCGGATACAGGAAATACGAGTACCGTAGAGTTTTACGCTTTAGGGGATTATGCTCCAGAATTGATAGCAAATCCATTGCACCCTAGCCAAAAATTACTCAACGTACGCATTGATAAATTGCACCATTTTTCTATCGAGGTTGTTGTTGATTTACAATTGGAGCGTCTTTTGCTCAGTTATGGAGAATTTATTGAAATATTAGCACCCAAACCTTTACGCCTCAAACTAGGCACTCGGATATGGAAAGCAGGGCGACATTATTAACCCTGTTCCTTAATTCCACAAAACACATCACTAAAAACATGGCTAAATCATCGGATTCAGGCGGAACAATCTTCAAAACTGGCCTTTTTGCTATCCTTGCAGGATTGGCATTCTGGATTTTTAATCGTTCATCAGGGACTGGAGGCGATGCTGTTGACATCGAAAAACCAACAACGGAAGCACCTACGTCACCCGCTGAAGTAAAATCGGAAAAAGTGCCTGATTACCTGCCTAAGTCTAAAGGCGGTGAAGAAGTACAACATACTTGGTTTACGTTATCCTATTCAGAAGACCACGAACAAGCCGCTTGGGTGGCTTACGAATTGACCCGCAAGCAGCTCGATAACAAATGGGCCGATCGTGCAGGTATGTTATTTCGGCCCGACCCCAACGTACGTACTGAAAGTGCTACGCCCCGCGACTATACAGGTAGTGGTTACGACCGTGGACACCTGTGCCCTGCAGCCGATATGTCATTTGATACCACTGCTTTGCAAGAAACATTTTTTATGAGCAATATTAGCCCACAGGCAAAAGGGTTTAATACGGGTGTTTGGCGCGAAATGGAAGAATTGACCCGCGACTGGGCCCGCAAATACGATCGAATTTTTGTTGTTACCGGCCCTATATTGTCGCGTAAAGGTATCGCACAAATTGGCTTTAGCAAAGTGACTGTTCCTGTTGGGTTTTATAAAGCAATCTATGCTCCAAAGCAGCATATTGCGATTGGTTTTGCTGTTCCCAACCAAAAAAGTGATAAACCAGTGATGGAATACGCTTTCAACCTAGATTATGTTGAGCAATTGACCAACATAGATTTTTTTCCCGAATTGATGTCGGGAAGTAATGAAGCACCCGAAAAAGAACTGGACAAATCCCTTTGGCCCGTGAATGAAAAAAGGTATAATATGAGGGTGCAGCAATGGAATAAAGACTAATCCAAAGGAGGTTTTTACTCGCTTTCAAACAACCACTTCGCCGCTTTGGGGAATTCTCTTCCCCAGCGTGCCTCATTGTGCTTACCCAGTGGATCCAATTCCAAATGAAACTGTACTGTACCCGGAGCAAAGCCACGGGTTTCGATAATGTTTTTGAATTTACGTGCGCCTGCTGCCATACTCGCACTCTCCTGCTCGCCTGCGTAGAAATAAATTTTGGTAGGTGACAAATCATGGAAGTGCAATGGTTCCCGATAAATACGTTGAGAAACCCATAAAGATGGAGAAAAAATCATAAATTTAGAAAATACATCAGGGAATGTAACACCTGCATAGATACTAATTAACCCGCCCATACTGCTTCCTCCAATACCCGTAAACGCACGTTCAGGTTTGGTTCTAAATTTTTTATCAATATAAGGCTTTAGTGTTTCTGCTAAAAAGCGCGCATAATCGCGGCCTAGTCCTTCGCCCCATTGGGCAGAATCGTAGGGGGAAAATTCGCTAATACGCTCTTTACCGCCATGGTCAATAGCCACTACAATAAAATCGCCATGTCCTTCCTGCGCTAATGCTGCCAATTTTTTATCCACGCCCCAAGTGCCGTAAGGTGCACCAGACTCAAACAGGTTTTGGCCGTCTTGCAGGTATAAAACTGGATAATGTTGTGTAGCATCCTTATAATTCCAAGGTAACAACACCGAAATACGGCGATGGCGTTTCAATTGTGGGATCTTAAACTGCTTTGCTACAATACGAATATCGGGGTAGAACTGCGGATCATAGCCCTTGTCATGGTGCTTCCATTGCGGCACAGTATCTTTTATTTCGCCCTTAGGTACAACGCGGCGGTTCGTAGGCGGGAATCCGTCATTGTCCAGTTCTTCACCGTCCCAGCCCCCTTTTACATACTTGTATTCCAACACATGCGATGTGATTAACGCTTGCGCAAAGGCATAGCGGTAATGGCCATCCTTTACTTTTTCCATTTTATACCGCTCATCGCGGGTAACCCAGCCGTTAAAATTACCTGTAATAAAAACAGGGCGAATATCATCTACTGGAGTAAACAAATCAATCGTTAGCATTTCAAAAAATGAGTGGTATGGCGAAGGAGAGGGGACGGCAAAGGTACAATGAAAAGTTATCCTAAACAAAAAAAAGAGCCACCCCAAATAATCGGGATGACTCTCTTTATATCTGAAAAGAAATATAGATCAAGGAAACAAACAGGCTTCCCTATTCCTATTTACTATTCTTCGTCTTTACCAAATTGCTCTTTCAATTGAGCCAAAGCAGCGAGATCACCAAGGGTTTCTTTCTCTACTTTGTTTTGGACACTAGCAATAGCCGATTGGGTTTCGCCCGCTTCTTTAGCGCGCTCTGCCTTTACCAAACTGTCTGCTTTTGATTTCAAATCCTCTAAATAACGTGTGTGCGATACCAAGATGCGACGCTCGTCTTTATTGAATTCGATCACCTTAACAGTAACAACTTCGTTAGGTTCAACCACCTGGTTGTCGTCTTTGCGGATATGCTTAGATGGAGCAAATGCTTCCAATCCATGAGGCATTTGGAATGTAGCGCCCTTATCGTCGCGCTTAATTACCGTTGCTTCATGGTAAGAACCAGTTGGGAAAATCGTTTCGAAATTATCCCATGGATTTTCCTGTGTTTGCTTATGTCCAAGGCTGATCTGGCGCTTATCTTTGTCGATGTCTAAAACAACAACGTCCAATTCATTGCCAGGCTTTGTAAATTCGCTTGGGTGTGCGTAACGCTTCGTCCAGCTGAGGTCGCTGATATGCACCATACCACCAATACCATCTTGAAGTTCTACGAAAATGCCGTAATTAGTGATATTTTTCACAGTACCATTAAAGCGCGCACCAACAGGGAAGCGTACATCAATATCGCTCCATGGATCGTCGGTGATTTGCTTAATAGAAAGCGACATTTTGCGTTCGTTGCGATCAAGGCTTACCACGCGTGCTTCCACGTCTTGGCTCATCTTGAAGTATTCTTTCGCATTTACGTTTTGGCTGCCCCAAGAGATTTCGCTGATGTGGATCAAACCTTCTACGCCCGGTTGAATTTCAACAAATGCGCCGTATTCTTCGATGTTAACAATTTTACCGGTAACCAAAGAACCTTCCACCACTTCAGGTGCAAGTACGTCCCATGGGTGTGGGGTAAGTTGTTTAAGACCAAGGCTGATACGTTTTTTGTTCTCATCAAAGTCAAGTACCACCACGTTAACACGTTGGTTAAGCGAAAGTGCTTCACTTGGGTGTTGGATACGGCCCCAGCTGATATCGGTGATATACAACAAGCCATCTACGCCACCAAGGTCAAGGAACGCACCGAAGTCGGTGATATTCTTAACAATACCTTCCAATACTTGGCCTTTATCAAGGCTAGCAAGGATGTGCTCGCGCTGTTCAGCAAGATCGCTTTCGATCAATGCTTTGTGCGATACAACGGCATTTTTAATGGTTTCGTTCACCTTCACTACTTTGAATTCCATCACCTTGTTGAGGTACTGATCGTAATCAACAACAGGTTTGATATCAATTTGTGAACCAGGAAGGAATGTTTCGAGGCCATTACAGTCAACGATCAAACCACCTTTAGTTTTGCTGATAACGGTACCACGGATAATAGAACCGTTTTTGAAAGAATCCACGATGCTTTCCCAAGCACGGAGGATCTTTGCTTTTTTGCGCGAAAGGCCGAGGTTACCCTGCTTGCCTTCTGGGCTTTCCACATACACTTCCACTTCATCGCCAGGCTTAAGATCTGGAGTGTCGCGGAATTCGTTCATTGGAACAAGACCATCGCTCTTGTAATTGATGTCTAATACTACATCACCACCGCTGATCGCAGAAACCCTACCGCGAATAACGGAGTTTTCTTCGATATTGGTTAAGGTAGCATCATACTTCGCCAAAAGGTCGTCGTGTTCTGCTTGAGCATAGATCAACGCACCGCGCTTGTCCATGTTCCAGTTGAAATCGTCGTGTGAACCACCAACTGCTGCTGCAGCTGCTGCTACTAACAATTCGATTTCGTCATCATCTTCATCTTTGATGGGCTCTACCTCTTTTGCGATAGCAATAGGCTCGTCGTCGTCATCAGAAATGTCGTCGGCTACATCTTCTTCTACCACTTCTTCAATAGCCTCAACAGGTGCTTCTGCTACTGCTTCAGCAACAACAGCAGGTGCTTCTGCCACTTCTTCAACGGCTTCTGTGGTGTTTTCTACTACTTCTTCAGCAGCAGCGACAGCAGTTTCAGTCACTTCTTCCGCCACTGTTTCGGCAGTTTCAGTTACTTCTTCTTGCTGGTCTAGAATTTCTTCTTTTTCGTCGTTTAACAACATAATAAAATTTGGTGTGTTTCAGTTGATATTGCTTTACAGCAATGGGGTAGTTTGGTAATCATGAAAAGCGACATCACAAGGGCGATGTCTTTGCCCGGCTTTATTTTTAGATCGTATCCGAATAGATACCCTCTTCAAAAAAGCCCGCAAAGGTATAAATAATTAGTATGACAATTTCAGTTTTTTGTAAAAAAAATAATAAATTACCTTAGTTCATACGTTTCAACGTTCAGTATGTCTAATTCTCCCTAGATAATTGCTACGTTTGCGCGTTTTTTGCGTCTATCTGCACAATCATTATATAGATGATGAGGAACGATAAAAAAATTAAATCATACACAACTAACATTTTTCGTAACGATGAATTTTAAATTTAAAATGCTGGCATTGGCACTTATCATAGCTGCCGCTAGCGCTCAGGCTCAACAAAAAGCACCTGAAAACTGGTTTACACTTGATCCTACAACCGACAATGTACAGGGTACAAGTGCTGATGCTGCCATCAAAATGCTCAAGGAAAAAGGCAAAAAAGGCCAAACTGTTATCGTAGCCGTTTTGGATTCAGGTGTGGACTACAACCACGAAGACCTAAAGCCTATTATGTGGACCAATCCAAACGAAATACCTAATAATGGTATTGACGAAGATGGCAACGGCTATATCGATGATATACATGGCTGGAACTTTATCGGTGGCAAAGACGGCAAAAACGTTTCACATGATTCTTATGAGATCACACGCGAGTATGTGCGCTTGAAAAACCGTTTTGCGGGTACCGATCCCTCCAAACTTTATGGCGATGCGAAAAAAGAGTATGCGCAATTTGAGGAAATCAAAAAGGCTTATGAAGAGCGTCGTGGCGAATTGGAAGAACAAAAAGCAGGTGTAGTGGCGCAGTTCGCTAAAATTAGCGGTGCTTTTGCTACTGCTCAAAAAGAATTGAACAAAACCGAAATCGTGGAAGCAGATCTTGCTACTTTGAAAGCAAGCAGCAATAAAGAAGCCAATGCTGCTGCTGCATCTTTGGAAAAAATGTTCAAAAATGGCGTTACTCAAGCCGATTTTGAAGAGCAAAAGAAAGAAGCAACCGAGTACTTCGACAATAGCCTCAACTATGGTTACAACCCAGATTTTAACCCACGTACTATTGTAGGTGACAAATACGACGATCTCAATGACCGCTACTACGGCAACAACGATGTGCAAGGCCCCGATGCTTTCCACGGCACACACGTAGCAGGTATTATCGCGGCTGTACGTACCAATGATATTGGTATCCGTGGCGTAGCCGATAATGTGCGCATTATGAGCGTGCGTTGTGTACCCGATGGCGACGAACGCGACAAAGACGTAGCCAACGCTATCCGTTATGCGGTGGACAATGGCGCAAGCATTATCAATATGTCTTTTGGAAAAGGTTATAGCCCCAACAAACAATACGTGGACGATGCTATTAAATATGCTGCTGAACACGATGTATTATTGGTACACGCAGCCGGTAACGACTCCGAAAACAACGATACAGATCCTAATTTCCCAAATGATGGCTATCTAAAGCCAGTGAAAAAAGGGCTGTTTGGCAAAGAAAAAGTGGCACCAAATTGGATGGAAATTGGTGCTTTAAGTTGGAAAAGCGGCGAAAAAAGCCCTGCAAGTTTCTCAAATTACGGTAAAAAGAATGTTGACTTGTTTTCGCCTGGCGTAGCCATCTATTCTACTATTCCAGGTAGTAAATACGGCAATGCACAAGGTACTTCTATGGCTGCTCCGGCGGCAGCGGGTGTAGCAGCAGTATTGCGCTCTTATTATCCGAACCTTTCCGCAGAGCAGATTCGCGAGATTATGATGAAATCGGTGGTACCACAAACCAGTGGCGAGGTATTCAAGCCCGGTACTACAGAGAAAGTAAAATTCTCCGAACTTTGCGTAAGCGGTGGTGTAGTAAGCACGACAAATGCTGTTGCATTAGCCGAAAAAACAAAGGCGAAGCGCAATAAAAAAGCAGTTTGGCGCGAGGCTGGTTTGGGCAAAATGGTGAAGATTAAAAAGAAAGACGCGGCAAGCGGAAAAGCGTAATTGCTTTTTAATAGAAGATATGAAATGGGTCGCTCGGTATGTACTGGGCGGCCCATTTTGTTTGGGCGCATCTGCAACATCTACCCATCACAGACAAGCGTAGAAAGCCCCATACTATGGGTAAGGCATCTGCAAAGCGTGTACAAAAAACATTGCCTCTCCAAATCTATGTCAATTATGACCATACTTTTTTAATTAATCACTTGTTAACTCAAAAAAGTACGACATTTGCACGAGTTTGCAATGAAAAATCAGGATTTAAGACAGTGAATTTAAGCAAATATTTTAAGACAATTGTTCTTTTAACGTTAGGTGAGCCCGCACGAAATTGGCTGCATCGTGTCTGCTTATTTGCGGTATGTTGTTTGTGCTGTTTTTTCAATGGTTATACGCAGATTTCGCCGTATTTTATCCGATTTTCTACAGCAGAGGGGTTGCCTAGCAATATTACGGAGGGTTTAGTCAATGACGCGGAAGGCTTCGTTTGGGTGGGTACCCGAAGCGGATTGGCTCGTTTTGACGGGCAGCATTTCGTCTCATTCCGGCACCTTAGCCCAAATACAGCGTTACCGGAAGAGCAGGTGTTGGGGCTTTTAGCCGATCGTCGTGGATACCTATGGGCAAAGTTTTCCAAGCAACTCTACCGTATTTCGCTCACCACTTTCAAGGCAGTACCAATGGTTGAAAGCCTGAGTCCACTGTGCGAAGACGACTTGGGTAATGTATATTTTACCTACCCAGAAGGGCTAGCGGTTTTTCGGGAAAAGCAAGGTAGTTTTGAACGATTTCCAATGGTTTTTCAAGGAAAAAAAACAGAGGCTTGGTGGGCCAATAAAGGTAAAGATGGACAGATCTTAGTGGGCTCATCCGCCGGAATTTTTCGTTTTAATACACAACAAAAGACTTATCACAGGCCGAATGCACTGGTTGACCCAACCAGTTTTTTTACGGCAAAAGTGGATGAGGAAGGTATGCTTTGGATATCGAAGTGGAATAGCCCTGAAAACGGTCTTATTCGATATGATCCCTACGCCGACCGAATACTGCGTACGTTTAGTGCAGGTAAAAATGGCCTTAGCAGTACCGACTTAAATGATATTTGTTTTGATGGAGGGCAAGTATGGCTGGCCACCAATGCAGGCGGATTATGCCGCTATGCTATTCAGGAAGACCGTTTTTATGTCTATTCTGCCGCTTCGGGTACGCCAGGTCACCTGTGGAGCAACCAAGTGTCGCGCATTTTAAAAGATCATTTTGGGAATCTTTGGGTGTCCTCTCCGTTTTTCTTATTTCAAGTCCCAGCCAAACGCATCACAACGGGTCTTCTATCGCATGATCCTGATAACCCCAATAGCCTAATTGACCCGCATTGTGGGAGTATAGCCGCTATTTCCGATGACCTTATGGCATTTGGTACGCTCAATGGCATCAGTATTTTTGAACGGAAAAAACACCGTTTTCTAAATGTAAAATTGCCAGCATACAGCGATTATAATAATCATATAACATCGTTGGCAAAAGCAGTACAGGGCGGTTTTTGGGCCAGTACCTGGACGGGTCTCTACCGTTTGGAGGCGTATAGTGGGCGTATCTTGGAGTATTTTATTACCAGTAACAACTCGAAAGCCACACATCCAGAGGCTGTAAAACGCCAGCATGTAGGCTCCATTCGTCGGATATGCGAAGACTATAATGGTGTCTTATGGATCGTCAATTTTAGCAACCGACTCGTTCGATTGGATGAAAAAGACCCAGCACGAACTTTTGTATCAATGGACACGCTGGTAGTAGATACAATTCCCCTTAACGACCGTGTAGAAGCCTTTCTCGACTATGATGAGCGTTATTTGTTGCTCGGAACCCTGGATGGTTTGGTGCGATACGACCGTTCAACCCAAAAGTTTGAGCCTTGCCCAGCGGTCTATGCAGGTATTAAATCGCCAGTTAGAATTGAAAGCCTCTATCCCTCGCACAATGGCACTGTATTGTGTATAGCCAATGGTAAACCATTTCGGCTTCAACTGGGCGCAACCAGCGCGACTGCAATGCCTTTACCAACATCAAGTGAAGTGTTGCAAGGGCAGCACATTTTGGAGGATCGTTTTAACAACCAATGGGTAAGTACCGAAAATGGCGTAATGCTCATTAACGAAGAAACCGCCACTGCCTTGTTTTATGATAGTCGCAATTACCTGAATGACAATATATTATTGCTTCGGCCTAGTGTAATTCCTGCTCAAGATGCCGATGGTAACTTTTACTTTGGTGGAGCAAGGGGCGTGAGTGTATTAAATCCTACTGATTTTAATACAGGACAAAGCCAGTCGCCGACGGTGAAAATTATTAACATGAACATCAATGGTCAACCCGCTGACTTGGATAGTGCAATACACCGCCTGACCATACTAGAATTGCCTTATAATCAAAATAACCTTTCTTTTGCTTTTACAATCCTCTATTCTGCTGTACCAGAACGCAACTGTTATGCTTACCGTATCAATGGCGGTACATGGGTGTATTTAGGCACTAAGAATATGGTTGATTTTAGTGACCTTTCGCCCGGCGAGTACGAATTACAGGTGAAGGCAGCCAATAGTGATGGCGTTTGGAACGAGGAAGGAGCAAGGCTTCGCATCCGTATTTTGCCCCCTTGGTGGCAATCTTGGCCTGCGTACCTCTTCTATTTGCTGCTGCTAGGGCTGCTATTACGCCGCTACCTCCAGTTTAGGGAAAAACGCATACAACTGGCGCATCAATTGGATACGGAGCGCAAGGAAGCAGAACGAATGCACGAATTAGATGATTTCAAAAGCAGGTTTTTTACCAATATCTCGCACGAATTTCGTACGCCACTGACCGTGATTTTAGGTATGGCCGAACAGATTAGCGAGACCGCAAATTCAAATTACCAGCTCGCTCAACATATCGCCCTGATCCAGCGCAATGGCCAAAACCTGCTGCGGCTCATCAATCAAATCCTTGACCTCGCCAAATTGGAGTCGGGTAAATTGAGTGTACAACTCGAACAAGCCGATATGGTGGCGTTCAGTCGCTATATTTTGGAGTCGCTGCAATTACTATCCAAAATGAAAGACGTTTCGCTACATTTTGAAGCGGAAACAAACGACTTATGGATGGCTTTTGATGTGGAAAAAATGCAGTCTGTTCTTTTCAATTTGCTCTCCAATGCGATTAAATTTACCCCAAAAGGTGGGCATATTTACCTGAAAATCACCCATGAAGCAGCAGACAACCAGCCAAGTTGTCGCATATCGGTGCGCGATACGGGCGTGGGTATCCCACAAGAAAAACTGGAACGTATTTTTGACCGATTCTACCGCGTGGATGAATCTTACACGCGTCAAGCGGATGGCACGGGGATTGGTTTAGCCTTCACACGAGAATTGGTTCGCTTAATGGGCGGAAGTATTGCTGTAAAGAGCCAATTGGGCGAAGGAACAAGTTTTGATGTCGTGTTGCCTGTAAGGGAATTACCACAAGAGACACCATCTTTGCGTACCACCCCTGCATGGGGTATTAACCGCAACCCTGATCTCCAACAGGATATTGTACCCGTCGCTTCGTTTTTGGAGGAAGGTAATTTTGCAAATGAAAACACCGAACTTTTGCCAAATGAAAATACTCAAGTGCTAAAACCCGTATTACTCATTGTTGAAGACAACGATGATGTAAGACAATACCTCCGAGCCTGTGTAGTGGAGCAATACCACGTCATTGAAGCCTGTAACGGACGAGAAGGCATAGAAATGGCCTTAGAACATACCCCCGACCTTATCGTTAGCGATGTAATGATGCCCGAAAAAGATGGTCTGGAGTTGTGCCAAACTTTAAAAAACGATCCGCGCACCAGTCATATCCCCATCGTATTACTCACCGCTAAGGCATCGGTGGAAAGCCGAATAGCAGGGTTGAGCCGAGGAGGTGATGCATATTTGACCAAGCCATTCCACCGGGAAGAGTTACTTTTAACTGTAGGCAATTTGCTACAATCACGTCGGGTATTACAAGAGCGTATGAGGGCTGTTTTACTGGCACCTCAAGTCGTAACAGACACTCCACCAGAAACGATCATAGTTGCATCAGAGACGTTTGATGTATTGGAAATAGAAGATGTGTTTGTTCAAAAGTTACGCAGATACACGGAAGAAAACATTGCTAATACCAACCTCTCGATGGATGAACTCAGCCGAGCCATGACGATGAGCTACCAAAACCTACATCGTAAACTGACGGCACTGACCAACCTATCACCCGTGCAGTTCATCCGTTTTATCCGCTTGCAAAAGGCGAAAGTGCTGCTGCAAACTACTCATCTTTCTGTTGGCGACGTTGCCTTCGAGGTAGGTTTCAGTGATCCGAAATATTTCAGCCGCGTATTTACGGAGGAGTTTGGTAAGCCGCCGAGCACCATGCGCCTCGAAGCAGAATAACTGCTCACCCAAAACTACATATACTAGACCTACACCGATGTCGGTTGGTTACAATCCACCTGTGTGTTATCAACACGCGACTAGGGCATTCGATGCCATAAAAACCTCTATTTTGATTAAATTTCGTCGCTTTTTTTCAGAATGAGAGATTTGTCCACCTTATTTGAGAGAAAAATGGGAAAGCCATAGCGGGCTGTACGGCCACTTTTGTCCCCGAAATAGAAAATGTTTATTCCCAATTATTTTATGTAGGTGCATAGCTGTATGAGTTATGGCCTTGTCATTTTGGAATAGGATTTCCTCCTTATTAATTTAAAAAAAAATTGATTATGTTTAAAAAAATGATTACGCTTGAATCATCTGTAAGGCTATGGTTAATCTGCATTTGCATTATTACCACAACCATTATAGCACAAGCACAACCCCTTAAAAGATGGAACGGCAGCGTGAGCAGCGACTGGGCCATCCCTGCCAACTGGACACCCGCAGCCGTGCCGGTTGTAGGCGACTCGGTGGTGATCTTAAATATCAGTGGCAATCCATCCCCCATCATCCAGGCGGGCACGGTAGCCAAGGCTAAAAATGTAAGCTTGGGATTGACCAATTTAACGGTTGACGTTGGCGGTCAGTTGGAATTGTCCAGTTCTTTGAACGTAAGAGCCATGGTGATTAATGGCACCGTGGAGAACAATGGCACCATCTCGATCAAATCGGGCTCTGTGGGCATCTTCATCAGCGGTACGCTCAATAACAACGGCACCCTGTTACTTGGAGAAGCCAATGCCAGTCCGTATGCCTTTAAGGAAGATGCTATCTGGATGGGCGGCGATTTTTCCACGCCCGCTATTACGAACAGCAGTACTGGCAATATCGTCATCCGGCGTGCAGGCAACAATGGTATTTTGCTGGACAATAGCGATGCCGTTTTTACCAACCACGGACAAATATCCATTTCCGAAACGGGGTTGAGCGAAAACCCTAACGTGGCGGCCACGGGAGATGGCATTGATATAAAGGAAGGAACATTTACCAACGAGGCAAGTGGAGTTATTCAGATTTCAAAAATCAGCGCCAACGGCGTTTTTTGCCGCGAAGGCACCCAGTTTTCGAACAAGGGTGACCTTACTATAGAGGACGTGGGACGGACAACCGAACTGCAAACGCGGGAAGGGATCTATAACAACGGTGTTTTTACCAATTACGCCACGGGCCAGATCAGCATTGAAAAGGCGAGTAACAATGGCATTATAAACACGAACACCTTTACCAACAGCGGAGCCATTGCTATCGGCGTTTTGTCCCCTGCTTCTATCGGCAACATGGGCTTGGTCAACTTTGCCCTCATCGTGGAGGCCAATTTTGTCAACGAACCCGATGCTTCTTTGACGATCAGAAACGTGGCCAAAACAGGCATCCGTACCGCCGGTGCTTTCCAACCAGGGGAAGTGTCCAACAAGAAAGGCGCGACCATATCCATTGACCAAACGGAATTATACGGGGTCGAAGTCGTCGGTTTGGCTGGTTTTGACAACTATGGCCTGCTGCAAATCGGCCTCAATGGCGGCATCCGGGAGTACGGCATCATAAACGGTAATGAGTTTGCCAACCAACAAACGGGCGAAATTATCATCCAAAATACGGGAGAAGAAGCCATCTATAATGCCGTCATAACTACCGGGATTTTATCTAGCTTTAGAAGCGCTGGGCGCATTTCCATCGGTCAAGCGGACGAAGCTGGGGATGATGCCGTGTACAATGATAACCAGTGTACTTTTGAACTCTTGGGTTGCAGGTCGCTGCTCCATTTAACGGGCAACAATACCATCGGAAACGATGGAACCTTCTCCAACACGGGCAATATCATTGAAAATGGCAGTGGCAACAGCCGTATCAGTACCAATAGTGGCATGATCCAAAACCTGAACGGCGGCAATTTTTTAGTGACAGGCAGTAATACAGGCACCGTTGCCACCGCTTCGGGATTGCTGTGGACGGGTTGCTTTGACACCAACTGGAACGCGGACTACAACTGGAACACCGTCGCCGTGCCGACTGCCACCGATGTCGTAGTGATCCCCAATGTCAACAATGACCCGGTCATCGGGGCAGGCGTGGACGCATTCGCCAAGTCGGTGCAGGTGTTGCCGGACGCAGCCCTGACCATTCAAGAGAAACTGACCCTAGACGGGGCGGAGCACTACAGTCTTTACAACCAGGGCTCGGTCACCAACAATGGGACGGTCTTGATTGGGCAGACCACGGGCGGGGGCGCCCACGGTATCCGCAACGCGGCTACTTTCCTCAACAATACCGGCGCGGAAATCTATATTGACCGGACCGCTTCTAACGTGAACGGCATCGGCATCGGCCTTTGGAATGAGAGCGGGACTTTTACCAACAAAGCAAAGATCTTCTTGGGCAACGATGCAGCGATCGGCGTACATGGTTTGTACAACAATGCAACCTTCCAAAACGCCTCCGGTGGCGAAATTCAGATTGACCGGGCATCGGAAAATGCCTTGATGAACAACAGCGGTGCTTTTCACAATGCAGCCAAAATCACCATCGGCGCCAATGCAGGCAGCGGGAATTCGGGATTGCGCAACAAAGCGGAGTTCAACAACAACACTGGCGGAAACATCTATATTGATGCTACTTACAATTCCGGCTTGCGAAACGATGCTGGCACGTTCAATAACGCCGCCCAACTAACCATCGGTGCAGTTTACGGCGTTGGGGAAAATGGCATTATGAATTACGCCAATTTTAACCATACCGCCGGGGAAATCCACATCGACCGATCCACTATTGCCGGGATTCGCACCATTGACGGCACTTTTGCCAATGCCGCCAAGATCGTCATCGGCGCCACAGCCAGCACGGGCAAAAGCGGGATATTCATCGGAAGTCCTTTCAACAACAACGTGGGTGGTGATATCCGGATTGACCGCGCCACCCAAAGCGGGATTGCGGTCAATAACACCGCCTTTACCAATGCGGCCAAGATCACCATCGGCGCGGGGGCGGGCATTACGGGCAACGGCATCCACAACCAGGACAATTTTTACAACATTGTGGGCGGCGAGATCAAAATAGACCAGACGACCAATACAGGTATTTTTAACGAAAAGTATTATCCCGCATATCCCGGTTACTTTGGCAATTCGGGCAAGATCACCATCGGCGCTACTGCCGGCACCGGCCTGCACGGCATCTACAACTCGGGTTGGTTCCAAAACAACAACGGCGGTGAAATGGCCTTAGACCGCAGCAGCCAACAAGGCATCAAAAATGCCGGTGGCACTTTTGACAACACGGGCAATATCACCGTTGGGGGGCTGTTCAGCACGGGCGATTACGGGGTGTACAACGATGCGGTATTTCAAAACAACTCCAACGCACAGTTGCGCATCGCACGGAGTATAAAGGAAGCGTTGCACAACCAAGAAGGAGCCACCTTCCATAACCGTGCGGAGATCATCATAGGCGCCGAGCACCCTGCGGGCGATTATGGGATTTTTAACTTCGGGATCTTTAACAACCATCCAGACGGGGACATTTCCATAGACCGCTGTGTCAAATCCGGGCTGTATAATCGGCCAGGCGATGCCGTTGAGTTCCACAATTATGCAAACCTCGTCATTGGTGGCAATGCCAGCGCAGGCGAACACGGTATTCAAAACTTCGAGACTTTTGAAAATCACGAAGGCGGTAGCATTGACATAGATAATTGTACGATGTCGGGCCTTGAAAACGTGCTTGGCACCTTTACCAATGCCGCCTTATTGCGCGTCGGCGCGTCTGCGAGCACAGGGCCGATCGGTGTTTTCAATGTGGGTACGCTGGAAAATGAATCCGGCGGCAGCATCTACATCAACCGTAGTACACAAACGGGATTGAACACCATATCACTTTTCCGCAATCGGGGGCAAGTGTATATCGGCGACCAAGCCAGTATTGGCCGGATCGGCATGTTGTGTGTAGATACCGTGGAAAACCTTGGCGGCGCGATCCATCTTGACAGGAGTACCGAAAAAGCCCTTTTTTCCAATGGCACGTTTACCAACGAGGCGGCGCTGTATGTGGGTGCACTGGGCCCCATTGGCAATGTGGGCATTCAAACCACCCAACCGTTTTACAACAATGCCGCAGGGAACATTCAGATTCAAGGGTATGCACAAGAGGGTTTCAACAGTAACGGCCAATCTGTTAACCAAGGGCAATTGACGATTTTGGGCAGCAATGTGGCCGGTAGTTATGGGATGCAAAATTCTGGTCAATTCACCAATGCCGCCTGTGGCATTTTGCGCATGGCGAACCGCCTTCGAAACTTCTCAAATTTCCAGAATTTTGGCCTGTTTTCCTGTACGGCCAGCACGCTCCACGCAAATTCAGGCAGCTTGACCAACAGTGGCATCCTGGAATACCCGCAGGGCAACCCCATCCCCAACGTGACCAACAACGACGTGATCGTGCAGCCTGTAACCGGCGAATGTCCCGTTGCCAACGCCCTCCAAGTGGGCAGCAGCAACAACTTCACCATCGGTACCACTTGGTACAAAAATGCCAACCTGACCATGCCCGCGGGTACTTACGACGCTGGTGCCAACACTTTCACCACCAATGGTTTGGCTGATGCTAGCACCACCACGCTCTACTTCACCGTCAGCGACGGCGCGAACGGCTGCACCCGCACCGTGTCCATTCGCCTCACCTACGACGACGTGACTCGGCCTACCATTGCTTGCCCCGACAACACGACGCTCAACACCCAAGACGACGGCGGCGCGGACTGTGCCGTGACGCTCACCTACACCGCCACTTTCACCGACAACTGCGACGGTACCGGCCCAGCCACCAAAGTCAACGGCCCTGCCAGCGGTACCTCGCTCAATGTCAGCGGCTCGCCCTACACCGTCGTCCATACCTACACCGACAAAGGCGGTAACACGGTAGCCAGCAACTGCACTTTCACGGTTACTGTGAAAGACAACACCCTGCCTACCTTCACCTGCCCGACCCCGCCACTCGTGCTGAACACCAACGGTGCCAATGGCTGCTCTGTGACCATCCCCGACTTGGTGAATATGGTGAATAACGAAGCCGACAACTGCGCCCTGCGCACCACCAGCCCCGTGACCCAGAGCGTGCCAGCAGGCGCATACACCGGCGCGGCGCACGGCCAAACCATCCCCGTCACCGTCACCGTTTGGGACAATGCCTCGCCTGCCAACAGCACGGCCTGCACCATCACGTTCACCGTGAACGACGACGACGCGCCGAGCATCACCTGCCCCAGTAACATCGCCCGCAACAGCGACCCCAACCAGTGCAGCGCGGTGGCAGTCTATGCAGACCCTTCATTTTCAGACAACTGCACCGCCTCGCTCACCCGAACCAGCGCGGCCAATACCGCCAGCGGCTTGCAGTTTCCTGTCGGAACCACAAATGTCGCATGGAAAGCCAACGATGCGGCGGGTAACTCCGCCGTCTGCTCCTTCACGGTGACGGTGACCGATGTCCAAGCACCGAGCATCACCTGCCCCAGTAACATCGCCCGCAACAGCGACCCCAACCAGTGCAGCGCGGTGGTAGTCTATGCAGACCCTTCATTTTCAGACAACTGCACCGCCTCGCTCACCCGAACCAGCGCGGCCAACACCGCCAGCGGCTTGCAGTTTCCTATTGGAACCACAAATGTCGCGTGGAAGGCCACCGACGCGGCGGGCAACTCCGCCGTCTGCTCCTTCACGGTGACGGTGACCGATGGCCAAGCGCCGAGCATTGTTTGTCCTGCCAATATTATCCGCAGCACCGACGTGGGCCAATGCGGGGCGATAGTGGCCTACACCAACCCGACCTATTCGGACAACTGCCTCCTTAACGGCCCCGCAGGTCTCAACCACCTCATGGGCGGATTGAGTAATTCCACTTTCCAAAAAGGCACCACTACTATCATTTGGCAAGCCTCCGATGGGGTGGGACTTACTAAAACATGCTCCTTTACGATCACGGTCAATGATACGCAAAAACCAAATATCACTTGTCCTGCCAATCAAACCCGCAGCACCGACCCTGGTATGTGCAGCGCAGTTGTCACTTACCCTACGCCAAAAGGAACAGATAATTGTGGTTTACCTGCCGGACAACCCATATGGGTCAGTGGCGGTACTAACGCTTTTGGTAGCACGGCAACTTTCCCAAAAGGGATCACAAACGTAACTTGGCGGGCTACTGATGCCGCAGGAAATACGCAAACCTGCACTTTCCGAGTAACCGTAAACGACACCGAAGCACCTACCATGACTTGCCCGGCGGCGATGAGTTTGTCCACTGCAATAAACACTTGTAGTGCTGTGGCAACTTATACGAATCCTACATTTACGGATAACTG
>JBEAVK010000150.1:0-2677 GCA_041160955.1 Bacteroidota bacterium | reverse complement strand
TTTTTAAAACCGCAAGGAACAGATCACGTTTACGAAACTTTTTTTAGTTTCGTAAACGTCATTTTCCTCCATTTCAAAAGTGTATTAAACGTGTTTTTTAAAAAATGTCTAGTAGTATGGTTACAATGTTATTCAATGTGCTAATTTTTGATGTTTTATGTTAAAGTATTGCTGATGCAGCCTATAATCTAGAACATAATAAACACCAGCGCACCTGCAAAATACCCCATTAAAGCCAACAAAGAAATACGCTTGAGGTACCAGAAAAAATCAATGCGCTCCATACCCATAGCCGCTACACCAGCCGCTGAACCTATGATTAAAATACTACCGCCCGTTCCTGTGCAATAAGCAATAAATATCCAAAAAAAGTGATCTGGTGGATATTGGGTCAAATCGTACATGCCCTGTGATGCTGCCACCAAGGGCACATTATCCACCACCGCAGAAAGCAACCCAATCGAAAGTACAATAATACTTTCATTGCCTATATTTTGGGTGAGCCATACTGCCGCTGATTTGAGCAAGCCAGTCGATTCTAATGCAGAAATACTGATCAATATTCCTAAAAAGAATAAAATACTAGGGGTATCTATCTTACGTAACGCATACACCACAGTTAGAAAATCTTTGTCTTCTGTATCTTTTTCACTGTTCACCATCTCCGTAATAATCCAAACAACGCCTAATCCAAGCAAGATAGCCATAAATGGCGGTAGATGGGTCAATGTTTTGAAAACGGGAACAAATAACAAAACACCTAATCCTAATACAAATACCAGTTTGCGGTTGAATGGCGTGGATGTAAGCGTTTCTGTAGCCTGAACAGGCGGCAGGATATTACCTTTTAATTGCCTAGACACGAAGATAAGCGGTACCAAAAGACAAATCAAACTCGGAAAAAACAACTTTGTGATGATATTAACTGGGGTTATTTGTCCGCCAATCCAAAGCATAGTAGTGGTAACATCACCGAGCGGTGACCATGCGCCACCTGCATTGGCGGCAACTACTGTAATGCCTGCAAAAAATAAACGTTGCTCGCGGTCGGCAATAATCTTGCGCAAAAGAGATACAATTACAATAGTTGTTGTAAGATTGTCCAATACTGCTGATAGAAAAAAGGTCAGAATAGCGATGATCCAAAGTAGTTTTACAGCATTTTGAGTACGAATCCGTTCTGTAATGATCTGAAACCCATCATGTGCATCGATCAGTTCCACAATAGTCATGGCACTGAGTAGAAAAAACAGGATACCCGCTATTTCACCTATATGCTCCATTAATTGGTGCGTAACTGCGTGTTTGTCCGGCTGATTGGTAATATAAATCACCCAGCACAACACGCCGCTGACCAAGGCGGATGCAGCTTTATCCACGTGAATTTTATGTTCCAGCGTGATAGCGAGATAACCAAGAATAAAAGTAATTAATATGCCAAATTCCATGATGTTAATTAGGATTGATACGTAGAGACGTTGCACCGCAACGTCTAAATAATTGAAAATGAAATAGGTCGTGATTAATTTTCCACGTTGGGATGGGATTATGTAAAAATGTCAAAATTTTAGAGCAAAAAGTGCGGATATAAGTATTTGAACATAAGTATTTGCAGAATTGAACGCCGGTATTTTTCGGTTAGACGAGCCGTTTTTAAGGCGGATAGCGGTACTATCTAACGAAAAAATGGGGATGAATTTATACTGAGCCTACCGAATGTATGCTGAGCCTACCGAATTTATGCTGAGCCTACCGAATGTATGCTGAGCCTGCCGAATGTATGCTGAGCCTGCCGAATGTATGCTGAGCCTGCCGAATGTATGCTGAGCCTACCGAATTTATGCTGAGCCTGCCGAATTTATGCTGAGCCTGCCGAATTTATGCTGAGCCTGCCGAAGCATAGGCGGAAAACACCAAGTTCAAAATGCTAATTAATTGTGTCCAAATACGTAACAACCTTTGTGGTTACGAAACAAAAAAGCACGTTACACACGCATTTACTGGCAAAGGTAGGAAAAGTTAAAGAAATAAAGTTTAAAAAAATACGACCCAAATCAAGCGCGGCAAGTACTGATCGACGTATCCAGCCTGATTTCTGCTGGTCATTATACACAGTGAAAAGGTTATTATACACAGTGAAAAGGGCGAAGCATACCAAGATACGAATAAACATTCTTGATGCAACCACTATTAACAATGCCATTAAAATAAAGCACACATTTCAAGCCCATTTTTACATACCGCACCAGCCAAATTATATTATGCCTGAGCCAGTCGAAACACGAACCTAAAATGTGTGCTTTATACCCGTTCTTTCCCCCAAAAAACTATTTTATAACAATTTTCCCCGAGTAACGCTGCTGTCCCCCAGTATTAATCTGGAAAAAATAAAGACCTGCAGCCATGTCGGTACCTTCAAATTGAAACCCATTACCCTGAAACTGAACCGTTGTAACCAACCTTCCTAGCGCATCACGCAGTTCAAATTGGCTGTTTTCCACAGTAAGTGGCAGTTCAAAATATACCGCCCCCGATGACGGATTGGGATATACTTTTATGGATGCCTGTCCCTGTAACTCATTGGTTTCGACCGTTATGAATTTTTTCCCAATCGTATGTGTCGTTGTATTGGTCAAAATCGGTGCATTATTATCGAAATAGATGGCCGCTTGGTTAT
>JBEAVK010000111.1:0-9780 GCA_041160955.1 Bacteroidota bacterium | reverse complement strand
CTTTATTTTAGTTTTTTACGAATTTCCTGAACCGTTTCTACTGAAACTTCAAACATATCGGCAACCTGCTCATTTGTCAAAGAAGGATTTTTTTTCATGAAAAAAGAGATCGCTTTTTCCGTACCTATTTCTATACCTTTTTCCGTACCTATTTCTATACCCTTTTCTATACCTTTTTCCATGCCTTTTTCCATACCTTTTTCCGACCATTCTTTGTACAATTGCAGTACATAAGGTAATGTTTGCTCCTTTTCTGTAGTAGTGAGTAAGGTGTCCATATTTTTTAGTTTTTGATTGAAATGATCTGAAACGCGACCTAAGTACAATATTGTTGCATTGTAAACACGCGCCAATAGTGCTTGATCTGGAAAATTTGGTGCAAAAATAAGGAATTCTTTCCAGTTTTGTTCAATAAAAATTATATTTCTCGCATGTTTTAGAGCCAAAAAGAATTTTTGCAATAACATGTAATTGATATTTTTAATTGTCTCATCGGGTACAGTATTCAAATCTAGTAGAATGTAGTCAAATTTAGGAATATACCTAATAAAACAATCAGGGGCATCAGGAAATAATAGTTCAACTGTCTCCTTGGCCATCGAGAAACCGCCATGTGTAACTAATATCGGAACGACTAGCGACAGTGTTCTATCTTGCTGAAGATCACTACCCCAACTATTCACAATATATCGGTTCAATTGCTCCGTCATGGCTCCCTTTTTGGGTAGCCAACTCTTATGCTCAAAAATAATAGTGATCCTTACTTCCTTTTTATCCTTACTAAGAGCAATATAACAAATATCCGTAAAATGCTCTTGCATGTGTTTATCCACAAATGACTCATCGGTAATTTCCAAGGTGTCAAGATCTATCTGATCCAATACATCCTTAGGAACGCAATATTTTATCAATTGCACAGCCATTTCCTTATTCTGAAGGACAATCTTAAAATATTTGTCATGCGGATGATTAATCAAATCCGACAAGAGTTCATTTTCCGTCTCAATTGTTTTTTTCTTTTTCGCCATGATGGGGCAAAGGTAAAAATATTTTTTAAAAAAAACAAAATGTTTTTAAATTTATGATATTTTTTGTTTTAAAAGTTCAATTGTATGACTAATCACTACCATACTACTGGACATTTTAAAAAAACACGTTTAATACACTTTTGAAATGGTGGAAAATTACGTTTACGAAACTAAAAAAAGTTTTGTAAACGTGATCTGTTCCTTGCGGTTTATAAAAGGTCCAGTAGTATGAATCACTACAATTCAGGACTTCGCGATTAATAATATATCAACTTCATTCTTTCTTTATTATACAGTTTTAAAACATGGCACAGTTATTGAAATATAAATAGTAATAAACGATGATTATACTAACAAATGCAATAAATTACTGGTCTAAAACATTGATTTTTAGTTAGTTGTGTAGTGTCGGCGTTACTCAAAGCCACGTCAATACTTAATTACACACCGACACTTAACCGTTAATCGCATTACAAATTGATTATTAGTCATTTGTTAAAGTATAATTATCCATTAAGTACTTTTTTAAATTTCATCCTAAACATGCTGATTATATTAATTGCATTTATGTCGTATTGGGTAAGCGAATTTTTAATTTCTGCTGCCGATATTTTTTCCTTTAAATTAAAGTAAATGATGCCTAAGAAATGAGTTAAATCTCATTCCTTAACAGGGAACAGGTACTTATCCGATTTATGATTACCTTGGAAATAGCCTTATTTCTAAGGTAATTCTATTATTTGTTCCACTAGAAATAAGCGTTATCTACCTTAGCAATCAAAACACTTGAAAAAATCGGATAAGTCAAAAAATACTTCCTACTTTTGTGCAGATAATATGAAAAACATTACACTATTTTTGCTCGGGTTTGCAGCCCTCACTATTAGTCTATCGGCCTGTTTACAAGCAGATAATACCTTCAAACTCATTGCCCCAGGTATGTGGCGTGGCGTTTTAGTACTAGAAAAGCCTTATTTCCCGCCAACCCAAAAAAGAGATAGCATCTCCATCGTTTATGACCAGTTCAAACCCGGAGAGTTACCTTTCAATTTTGAGGTAACCTATACCTCACCCGAAAAATTTTATATTGATTTTATCAACGGGAGTGAGCGCATCAAATGCGATAGCATTAGGTTTGGACGCGACCGTACCACGGCACGGGATACCTACAATTTTTATTTCCCAGAATATCAAAGTTATATTCATGCAGAAGTACGCGGTGCTGTTATGCAGGGTTATTGGTGCGTTTCCACCAAAGATAATTACCGCATCCCATTTGTAGCAGATGCCGGAAGGCCATACCGATTTACCTCGCTCAAAGTACCCCCAACTGGTGATATTTCGGGCCAATGGGCAACTCTTTTTGATGTAAATAGTGATAACCCTGAAAAAGCAGTAGCCGAATTTAAACAAGAAGGTAACCATCTATCAGGCACTTTCCGTACAGAGACAGGTGATTATCGTTTTCTGGAAGGTACAGTTCAGGGGCGTAAATTTTGGCTCTCTTGCTTCGATGGCAGCCATGCTTTTTTGTTTTCTGGCAATATTGCAAAGGACAGTTTAATTGGTGAATTCAGATCAGGTAAAGGGAAACCAAGCCTTTGGACATCTTGGCGCGATGACAAATTCGACCTAGGTAACCCTGATACCTTGACGCATTTGGTACAAGGAAAAACCTTATCCTTCACATTCAATACGCCCGATGGACGGGTGCTTCAATACCCGGGCGCATCTTTCGATAATAAAATCACGATCTTGACCATTATGGGGACTTGGTGCCCCAATTGCCGCGATGAACAAATCTTTTTACGCGATTTTTTAAAAGAAAACCCCGAACTTGCACAACAAATGCACGTACTGGGTGCTTCCTTCGAACGCCATAAAGATATTGCTTCTGCCAATGCACAATTGGCGCAATACCGCAAAGTAATGGGCATATCGCATGATATTGTCTATGCTGGTAAAGCCAACAAAGAAGAAGCCGCCGCTGTTTTTCCCGTTTTGGATAAAGTAATTGCGTTTCCGACGATGATTATTATTGACAAAAAAGGTAAAATTAGACGCGTTCATACGGGCTTTGATGGGCCAGCAACGAGTAAATATGCCGACTTTAAAGCAGAATTCAAGGCATTCGTACAACAGTTAACCCTTTAGTTAGACATGACACATATCCACTTGGCTTTTTGCCACCTCAATTCAAATCTTGCCGATATTTTGGAGGATCAACTCCCAAATATTCAATGTATAAGGCATTCGGATAGCGATTATTCCGACACCGGATTCCTTATGCGTAGCCTGGTGGATACAGAAGGTCTTGTGTTGCTCCTGATTACGGATAATTTTATGAAATCGGAGCAATGTATGTCCGGTGCATTGGCTACGATGTTGTCGTTGATGCGTCAAAACCGCGTTGTTGCGATTATTGCTAATGGTATAAAAACAGAAGATGGTGTAACATTGCCCGTAGAAACACATATCGACCGCGTAGTAAATGCGATCCAATATATGAATTACTGGCAACAAAAGTACTTGGCCATCAGTGACCAATATAATCATGCGAATGATCAGGATCAGTCAGCATTGTTCCTACACCAACAGATTATACATGATGTGGCCGATCAAACTGGCGAATTTATTTCTGCACTACGCGATTCAGATATAAGAAAATGGGAAATATTGAGTGCTTCGGGTTTTAGCGAAATATACAAATTACTGGGAATACCATATCAACCCATTGTAGGCAATAATCCAATATTGCCCGAACGAGAACACGAAAGCCCCCAAGCCTCTACTGCGACCCCAATGGGTGGGCCGGTGATGTTTCGCCCCGCCGAACCTATTGTTCCGGTCACGCAAGATCCAGTACAAGAATTTGTCGCGCAACCCAATATTGAACCAGAAGAAATAATAATACCGCCCGTACCCGAAACATCGTTTAGCGATGGATTCAAATTTGATCCTTCTCTTCACTTAATAGATCAAACAAAAGTAGAAGAATCGCCCGAAACGCACGATGGCAATTACCGCGAAAGCGAAATTCAATATACAATCAATGATGCCTTGACTTGGATAGCACGTGGCAATAGGGAATTGGGCTTAGAGGTATTTCGGGTTGCATTAGAGCAATACCCCAACCATGAACAACTACGCCAAGAATACGAAAAAGCACAAATAACTGGACAGGAACCGATTGAAGAAAATAGCGAAAATGACGCTCATGCTTATGAAGCCGCTGGTGATAGTGCTTTTAATGATGGCGATTTTTTGATGGCTAAATATTGCTGGGACAGGGCCGCAGAGAATAACCCGAATTTGAACGGAATTTGGAAAAAACTGGGCTTGATGACCAGTGACCAACTTACAGGTTATACTGAAACCAGTATCGCGTATTTAAAAAAATCGCTCGCACAAATTCCTGATGACCAAGAAGTAATAGCACGATTAATCAGTTTAGGTGAAGTGGTAACGATGCCTGAACAACAAGAAGATGTAGCCGAAGTACCCGAACTAGAGGCGATTGTAGTGGAGGAAGTAAAGGAGATACAAGCAGCAGCGCAAGATGATTTGCCCAGCGATATAATTGCAGAAGCAGCAATAACTGCAATAAGCGAACCCTTATCTGCCCCAATACTAAGCAATGTACAACCAGAACCCCTCGTACCCGAACAAGACAGCGAACCCTTATCTGCCCCAATGTTAAGTACGGTACAACCAGAACCCCTTGTTCCCGAACAAGCAGCAGATATTGCACTACAATACCAACCTATGGTAACGAATGAAACCGTTTCGGCCACGAGCACGACGCCTCATTTCCCACCACAGCGCAACGAAATAGTATTGATTACGGGTGCTACTTCGGGTATTGGTAAAGCAACCGCTATTGAATTTGCAAGGCATGGCTATCGGCTTATTATTACTGGGCGACGTGCGGAATTATTATTTGATTTGCGCAACCAATTAGAGACCGATTTTGGCGTAGAAGTATTGCCTTTGGTGTTTGATGTGCGCGACCAACGAGCAGTGGAAGGCAACTTGACACAATTACCAGAATCCTGGCGCGCCATTGATATCCTGATCAATAATGCTGGTTTGGCAAAGGGACTAGCACCGATACATGAGGGCGAATTGCACCATTGGGAAACCATGATTGATACCAATATCAAAGGATTGCTCTATGTCTCTCAAATTATTTCAAGGGGTATGGTGGAGCGCCGCAAAGGGCATATTGTCAACCTTAGTTCGTCCGCTGGGAAAGAGGCGTATCCCAATGGCAATGTGTATTGTGCTACCAAATTTGCCGTAGAAGCCCTCACAAAATCAATGCGTTTTGACCTGTACAAGTTCGGTATTCGGGTGAGCCAAGTAAGTCCTGGGCATGTAGAAGATACCGAATTTGCACTCAATCGCTTCGATGGCGACCCCGAAAAAGCAAAAATATACAACGATTTCCAACCACTTACTGCTACTGATGTAGCAGAAGCAATATGGTTTATTGCCTCTCGCCCCGCGCACGTAAATGTACAAGATGTGTATATGTTTGGTACGCAACAGGCGAGTGCAACCGTTGTGGATCGTTCGGGAAGAGGAGATGCGTCTAAGGAACGATAAAACAATAACTTCCCCTTTTTGACTGATTCCTTTCCGCTCATCCAGCCTATCTTTTTGTTTAAATAGCCCCACTATTCGCACAAAAAGATACTTGTACCCGTGCTGAGCCTGCCGAAGCATGAGCAAAAACTAATCTACCCAAAAAGAGGAAGTTATTATTTTATCGTTCCTAACGCACAAGCGTCACATCTCCAGCGTACCGAGCCTTTTTCCCATCCAAAAACAATACATCTGCCACCCAGACATACACACCGGGCTGCATTAGTTGTCCTTTAAATGTACCGTCCCAACCGAGCAAAGGATCGTTCAAAGCAGCGCCTTGAGATTCAAATATTTTTTCGCCCCAACGAGAAAATACCGAAAACCGTTCCGTTATCGTGAATGGAGCACCAAAACCGCTAAAATACCCATTATCATCCGAACTTCCGGGTGTAAATACATTTGGGAAATAAACATTAAGGTCTTTTTCTACTACAACCCGTGCTTGAGCGGTATCAGTACAGCCCAATTCATTGGATACCTGTATGGTATAAGTTTGATCGTTAAATGGTCGCGCAATCGTTTCAGGGCAAGAATTGCAACGAATAGAAGCACTTTCTTCGCTGTTCCATTTGTATATCGTTGTAACACCCGTATTGGTACTCGTGGCTTCCAAAAAGATACTGTCACCCAAGGCAATAGTGAATGCTGTTTGTGCCAAAGTGACCGAAATATCAGAAGCAATTACATTATACACTACACGAGCGGTATCGCAACCTACTTTCATCTTTACTTCGTATTGTCCAGGGCTACTCACATCGAAGTAAGGCTCGTTACTACCATCGGGCCAAGTATATCTTATTAAACTACCCAATTGTCCCGAGTATTGCGTAGCATCTAAGCGGAGTTCCGTTGCACCATTACACAAGGCTGTATTAACATCAATCTCATCAAAAGGCAAGGCCACAATAGTGACCACCGTGCTGTCGTCTTTTACCAAGGTTTTGGGATTGTCGGATACGCGTTGGCTACCTAAAGAAGATGGAAGGTTGTACAGCACCGCCTGGTTGCTGTATTTTCCAGCGGGTTGTTCCCCTACGTTGACAATGATGGTCAATTTGAAATCACCAGTTGGAAGACTAAAATTATCGAGTAAAAAGAAATCGTCTCCTGCTGTACTCAATACATTACCATTGAGCGGATTATCTTTGACGGCTACAAATGTAAAACCATTGGGTAATTTGTCCTCGAAGCGCATACCTACATGCGGGCGGCGCGAACTATTCACAAATTCAAAGGTATATTCGACATCGGAGCAAGGCGATGTTACTTCGGGGACTACTGTTTTGAGCAATTCAACGGTGTATGGGCAGGAACAACCGTCCGACGAAGAAGCGGCTTCTCCTGCAATGAGCAATTGGGCTGCACCTGAACTGGGATTGATCTCAAATAAGCGGTTTTGATCGCCAAATACACTGGTACTGCCATAAGCAAAAAGATTACCAAATGCATCAAAAAAAAGCGAACCCGTAGTAACTGGTGCTTGCTGCCTAGGGAATGGAGACGTAACTACTCCCGTATTGGTATTGATACGAATTAATTTTTGGTCATTAGAATCGTAACCATAAAGTACATCGGTGGTGGGGTGGAACGCGATATCCAATATTTGGGCATTGGTATTCATCGGAATGACAGAGAAACTATAATTAGGATCTTCTAAATCTATTTTTACCATTTCCGAGGCCCTGGATGTACCATTGGTAAAACTCACCGTGCCAATCAGCACAAGAAACTTTCCATCTGGCGAAATATCTCCTGCAAAATAAGCAGTAAAGGCATCTAAAGGCAAAAATTTAAGGATCTCAGCATCTCCGGTAGCGTCAATACGAATAAGGTTGCGCGTACCGGGGTCTATACAATAAATAAAATTGTCGGTAGATCGGTAACCGATTGCATTTACAGTGTAGTTGAGGTTATTATCAATACTTTGAAATACAACAGCATTGGTAAGCGGATCAATAATGACTTCATTGAGCGAAGTTTTATCATCATTGGTGAATGTAAGAAAAAATTGATCTTCGCAGGTAAAAGGTACCTGTGCTGTGGCGTGGCCAATAAAAAATACAATCCCCGCAATAATACTGATAAAGACATTGCCAATAGACTGCGAAGATTTGATCGGTTTCGGTTGCATGTGCAGGATATTTTGGGCGCATCTAAAAACTGGAATCAAAAAATAGGACAATTCTCGATGCGCAAATGATGAAGGTAAACTATAGTTAAGCACAAATTTAAGGAATAATTCCCAAATTATTGCTTGCTATTTTAGTTGGGTACTAATAATTACTCTAATGAACCTTAATTGAACGAAATAGTTGGAAATAGATTTTCATTTTTGTGTAAAAAAATGGCGAAACTAGAAAAATACACGATAAAAATCGCAAGGACAGAAATAGTGAGCAACTGGTCGGCTGTTTTGTTCGCGCTTGTAGGACGTACAGCCTCGATTGAATTTACTCAACATATGAGTGGCGTGGTGGTTCCACGACAAAATGTTGCTAAAGTTTTTCCTGTACTGGCCGACCACAAATTTGCTGGAGCATTTTGGTTAGGAATGAACATTAAATAAAGGTACAGATTTGGGGAGACGCTTTTGTCACTATTAAGGCATGAAGAGGGCGTTTAGTACCTCCCCATAAAATAGTAGCGATAGACTACAATAAAATCATAGTACATCAAGGTAGAAAAAAAACCTTGGTAGAGTACGACACCAGCAAAAAAATACAAACTCGAACCGAAATAAAGGAGTAAAACAATAAGAAATTACATCATACTATGAAAAAAATATTTTTTTTATTTTTGATAAACACAGTATGTAACATGGGTTTATTCGCACAAAACTGCACAACACCACCCACATGTAGATTTACATACACGATAGATCCAAACTGTGGTGCGCCACCCGCTGGTGGAAGTACTAATTGTGTTATGCCTGAACCATATCGGACAGTTAGTTTTTTTTATATTTTTGGCAGTCCAATTGTGGGTGCTTTGCCTAAACAACAAGAAAGTAAATTAAGCGTTAAAGTTAATATTATAAACTTTAAAAATGTAGTTGATGAAAATAATTATACTAATATTAACCATGTTCATATCGGGTAGCGTTCTTTCGCAAAAAAGTAAAAATTTTAAACTGGAAAGATTAAAAGATACCACTTTTTATTATACAGATGAAGCGCATTCAATTCGACTATTCCATGATACAACTAATCACGCTATTCATAGGGTTCGGTATCTAAATGAGCAAGTTGTGGACACTATTTGTTCAAATATTTTTATATATGAACACAATCCTAAAAAAGATTATTGGACATATACCAGAGAAAAAAAGGCTATGCCAACAGCGATGATTGCATCTATTTATTTTGCATCTATTTATAAGGATTCTATTTACCTTGAAATTAGTGAGGATCCCTACATGAAAGCTCAGGAGATGTGGATTTTTATTTATGATTCTGGTGCTTGGCATTTAAAGAGAAGAAAAATTATAGGCCGTACAGACTATCTTGGACAGAGGAGTAAATATCTCCTTCCTTCCTCTTATAAAAGTATCCAAGTATTAAGTTATGATAAGGTGATTGTCACGAGTCATGATAAAACAAAAACTGTTTTTGGGTATGATCCTGAAACGGGAAAGATTACAGAAACTCGAACAGAAATAAAAGAGTAAGAAAAGACGCATGAATCGCTAATTTTTTGAAGATGCTAAGCGAAAACCATAACTTTCTAATGAAACAGTTGGTGGTTGCCAAAATAAATTTTTTATAAAATGAAAATAATTGCAATAATATGTCTAATTTTATTGGGTTGTTCTCTTTCTGCACAGCAAGGAAAACCCGATACGATATGTTCCTTATTAGAAGGTGATTTTAAAATACTTATTGTTTTTGATTCTATATTACAGGAAAATCAGATTAAAACTTGGTATAAGGGTGTAGCAGATAGCGCAATTACTACGCTTCATCCGAGAAATATTAAATGTCGGGATTTGAAAATTTTTGATAAGCATCGGATGGTTTTTGTCTTTTACGATGGTTATGTTGATAATTTATTGATAAGAGACTGGACTGGGAAAACTTGGAAAGGGGTATATAGTGAATGGATA
>JBEAVK010000026.1:0-5293 GCA_041160955.1 Bacteroidota bacterium | reverse complement strand
TGGAGTGAAAAAATAACTGGCAACAAATTTAATTTTTCGTATAGCGAAAACAATCGAATAGGCGACCATATTTGGTATATTTCGGATACTTCTAAATTCAAAAATCACTACCCCAACTGGAAACAAGAATTTGGTATCCAAGAAATATTAGAACAAATTTATTCGGCGTACCAGTCTATTTTATAAAAAATGCTGGTACTTACCATTTCCATAGTTTCTTCTAATTGTTGATTAAGAGATAATCTCTTTTTCCTTCGACATATTTCTCTAACATACCTCAATGAAAATGAGGTACACAAAATTGTTGTTCAATTTGGTTCTATTTAGTCGTTTTGTAAAAATAAATGCAAATTTTACCCCCAAAACACCCATCTACTCCTCATTATAGTCTATGGTATATATAGTTACTTGCTACCATCTTGGAGGCGCACAAAGACACGTAGAAAGGGGTATCTTTTTAGAAGGGCGGACACATAGAGCCATTCGTGCTTACAAATAAGCATAAAGATAAAAACACGGATAATAACCACGAAGCAGTTGAATACAAAAAACGCACATAATACGTTGCCGTTCAATTGCTTCGCGGTTATTACTAAACTGATAAACTACTACAACATCCCCAATGATCGCTCTACAAAGCGCGTCAAATCGGCACCACGCAGCATACCTTGTTGCAACAATGCCACATCTACAAGGTAACGGCCAAGATCGTTGCGGGTGCTTTCGTCCGTTGCAACAGCCAGTTTTTGAGCAATAATGCTATTGTTGGTGTTTACCACCACATTATAAGTATCAGGGAACATATCGGCACCACCGCCTTGAAACGCCTGCATTTCTTTCATACGGCGCATAAATTCAGGTTTGGTGATCGTAACAGGTGCATCATCGGTTGAAAGTGGTTTGCATTCCACGCGAACACCCATCGTTGCTTTTACCAAGCCTTCAAAAGTGGTTTTTACCGTTTCTAATTCCTGCTCGTTCAAAACAGAGGTTTTTTCCTCGTCTTTTTGCACCAAATTATCGAGTGAATCGGAGTCAATACGCACAAAAACATAACCCAAATCGTGGCGATACTCCAATTGCTGCATCCAGTGGTTATCCAGCACAGTATCCATTTTGAGGATATCGTAATTGCGGCGACCAGCAGCCTGAATCAGTGCGTCATGGCCTTCGGGATCATTGGTATAAATAGCGACTACCTTACCGTGCTTGTCGGTTTGGAAATCTTTGATTTTCTCTTTGTACTCACTAAGCAAGAAATATTGGTCGGTCGTATTGGCCAAAAGCGCAAAACTATCAGCGCGCTCCTTAAATTTTTCATCGGCCACCATACCATATTTTACAAATACACCGAGGTCGCGCCACTTGTCTTCGTAAGCCTTACGGTCTTGTTTGAAGAGTTCGAGCAGTTTGTCGGCCACCTTTTTGGTGATATAATCGCTAATTTTCTTTACATTAGCATCGCTTTGCAGGTAAGAACGCGACACATTGAGCGGAATATCGGGCGAGTCAATAACGCCATGAAGGAGTTGTAACCATTCTGGTACGATATTGCGTACATCGTCGGTGACAAAAACCTGATTGCTATACAAGTGGATTTTATTGCGCGAGGTATCCAGTGCATTGCCCAATTTTGGAAAATACAATACACCAGTGAGGTTGAACGGATAGTCGATATTGAGGTGTATCCAAAACATCGGTTCCGACGACATTGGGTATTGTTCGCGGTAAAATGCCTTGTATTCTTCCTCCGAAATCTCGTTAGCCGATCTTTTCCAAATTGGATTTGGATTATTGATGATATTGGCCACTTCGCGGCTTTCCTCTTTGGCATCTTCGCCTTCACCCACTTCAAAATATTCGGTTTTTGTACCAAATTCGATCGGAATAGGCAAGTATTTGCAATATTTATCGAGAAGACTACCGATGCGGTTTTGCTCCAAAAACTCAGCGTTTTCATCGCTGATATGGAGTATAATATCGGTGCCTCGGAAATCTTTATCGGCAGTTTCGATGGAATACTCTGGCGATCCTTCGCAAATCCAGCGGACAGGGCTTGAATCCGGTTTCCAAGAAAGCGTCACTACTTCTACTTTGCTGGCCACCATAAATGCGGAGTAAAATCCAAGGCCAAAATGGCCAATAATGCTGCTGTCTTGGTATTTTTCAAGGAATTCGGCGGCACTACTAAATGCGATTTGGTTCAAGTATTTGAGTACTTCCTCTTCGGTCATACCGATACCGCGGTCGCGAATGGTGAGTGTTTTTGCTTCACTATTCAAGATCACTTCAATGGTAGTATCGCCAATTTCGCCAGATACTTCGCCGCGGAGTGCGAGCATTTTTAGTTTTTGGGTAGCATCGGTGGCATTGGATACTAATTCCCGGAGGAAAATCTCGTGATCAGAGTAGAGGAACTTCTTGATGATTGGAAAAATATTCTCGGTCTGGACGGAGATGGTACCTTTTTGCATATTGTTTTGCGTTATGATGGATAAATTTTTAGTGTGCCGAGTGTGTCCCTTTGCGTTGGAAGCAAGTAACACACTTGGGTTTATATGGCATTTTGGTATTCATATTATTGCCGAGGTAAACCTTTCAAAGACTATGCCTCAGCGTATTTGGACGACATTTTGTCAGTTTTTGACAGGAAAATCATATTTTTGGCAGAAAATTTGAATAGTTGGTGTGGATACCATTAATTTTGTTTGGATAATTACTTAACAATACTACGATGGCATTTCCAAATATAGGCGATAAGATACCCCCATTTGAAGCGATGACACAAAAAGGAATGGTAGGATGCCCTTCATTTATAGAGGGGCATTGGTCTATTATTTTTGCCCACCCTGCCAATTTTTCGTCTGCTTGGACGATGTATTCCACGTTTTTGTCTATGAAGGAACGGTGGTTTGTAGATCGAAACACCAAATTATTGGCCATTTGCAATGAACCATTGGGGCAAAGTGAGTTTACGGAATTGGTGCGTCGTTATATTGGCATTTTTTTAAAAGCGCCTGTAGTAGAAGATTTGGACTATCGGGTGGCGCATATTTTAGGTATTGCCTCTGGTCGGAAAAAGCATATTGAACACGACCGGATCGCCTATGTTGTAGATCCAGAATGTGTGGTGCGACTTATTTTGTACAATCACTTAAAGCCTACGGTGGAGCATGCCATTTTGCAATTGACCACCGCCTTGGATAATTTGCAGCGTAATATTGACCCGCTGGTGAGTATCGAATTACCCTTGGAAACAGCCGGAATATTAAAAAATAACGAACAATCCGATCTAATTGATAACTATAAGCCAAAACCTGCCTATTTTCGCCGGGACAAAATAAATCCGAATTAGTATTTGTCCTTGTAATTATGAATAAAAATTTAACAATTGCCGCTTTTATAGCCTTTACAGTTGCCTTTTTTCTTACCGTTGCGCATTATCAGCAATGGGTGGCATTACCCGAAATAGTACCCACAGCCGCCCGATGGATATTCATTGGTGTAATGGGTTTTATAGGGTTCAAAAAGAACGATATGACCTTTTGGATTTTGGTCAGTATGTTTTTAGGAGCAGAGATCGGCCTCGATTTTCCTGCGGTAGGTACACAATTGAGTATTTTTTCCAAAATATTCATGAAATTGATCAAAACGATCATTGCTCCACTGTTAATTGCTACGCTTGTATTGGGAATTGCTGGTCACTCCAACCTCAAGCAGGTGGGGCGTATGGGACTCAAATCTTTAATATATTTTGAAGTTGTGACCACGATTGCGTTAGTGATCGGGTTGGTGGCTATCAATTGGTCGCAAGCTGGAAAGGGGATTCAAAACCCGAATACGAGTGTTGCTATTACGGCGCGTGCGGATCAGTTTAATATGAAAATTGACTCATCAGCGAAGGGTATTAAAGTAAAAACGTTTTATGGTGACAAACAAGTAGAAATGGTGCCGCCGCCCAAAAAAGAAGGCTGGATGGAGATTGTTTTACACATTTTCCCTGAAAACATTGCTAAATCTATCGCCGAAGCGCAAGTATTGCAAGTGGTGGTATTCGCCATTTTGTTTGCCATTTCGATGATGTTTGTCTCCGAAGGTCATAAACACACGATGCTGAGTTTCTTAGAAGCCTTGGCCGAGATTATGTTCCGATTCACGGATATTATTATGAAAATCGCGCCATTTGCCGTGGGTGGTGCCATAGCGAGTACAGTGGGTGAAATGGGTATTGGCATTTTGAAAAATCTGGGATTGCTGGTGCTGACCCTTTACGGAGCCTTGGCGGTATTTATATTGGTTGTTTTTGTCCCGTTGATGATTTGGCTCAAAATTCCGATCCGCAAATTTATACAGCATGTCAGTGAACCTGCTACTTTGGCATTTGCTACATCTTCCAGTGAATCGGCATTACCGATGGCACTCCGCAATATGGAGGCGTTTGGTGTGCCGCGCAAAATTGTTTCTTTTGTATTACCTACTGGTTATAGTTTCAATTTGGATGGTTCTACGCTGTACCTTTCATTGGCCTCTATTTTTGTGGCACAAGCGGCGGGTATGGATCTTCCTTGGGAGAAGCAATTATTAATTGTATTCTCTCTGATGCTTACGAGTAAAGGCGTTGCGGGTGTTTCTCGCGCATCATTGGTGATATTGGCGGGTACTTGTTCGCAATTTGACCTGCCCGATTGGCCAATTGCCATCATTTTGGGTGTGGATGTATTGATGGATATGGGCCGAACAGCGACCAATTTGGTGGGTAATTGTTTGGCAACGGCGGTGATTGCGCGTTGGGAAGGAGAGGGGGATTTTTAGGGGGGATTTAAAACGAAACATATACAGATAGATAATGCCTCAATTCGCGTCCGCTCATAATATTGCCACATTTTAAAAACTATTCACCGAACCGGAACAAGCCGCGTTAGCCATAGCATTTTTAGAGGCTTTTCTACTCTTCAAAATTGCTTCTTTTGAAGCGGATATGTATTATCATAGCTGCTTCAAAAGAAGCAAAATGGATATGGAATTATTCGTAGGAGATATTTCAGGTATCATTTTCAATGAAATTTTAGCCAAAATGCGCTCCGGAAGCAGGAATATGTTTTTATGACCGGAGCGTTGCATCCACTTGTTAGCAAAAGGGGGATTACTTTAGTCTTACCCAAAATGAATATTTTTTACCCCACACAGGCAATCATACCCGTCTGCTTCTGATGCTGCTATAATTACTGAAACACCGGGCTATGCGCCCGCAGATGCTCCATGTGCTTTCGGCGATAAAAAATTGAAACTTCGC
>JBEAVK010000024.1:0-9625 GCA_041160955.1 Bacteroidota bacterium | reverse complement strand
CAAATATACAACTCCCCAAAGATTCTTTCATCAGTAATGATTGAATAAGACTCAATAATGTGTGAATTTCCTATTTTTAAGGATAAATACGGCATTAGTAACCTGATATAAACGACGAAATAACTTGTTTTTGAAACAAATGAAGATGCTCCCCTTTCGCATTGATAAATACTTCCCTCCCCCATGACATATATCACCACCACATTCCACATTGCTCCACACCTTTGTAGCACAAAAATAAATATACCATGAAAAAAATACTAGTTCCCATTGATTTTTCAGATGCCTCTATTGGAGCATTACAAGTGGCTGCACACTTAGCATTGAGTACAGGAGCAGAAATCTCTTTGCTGTATGTAAATGAAATGGTACTGTATGTGCTACCCGTTTCGGAGTACGCCTATGGAGCAGCGGTAGTTGATATGGATAATTATAACGAGCAAGCCTTGGAAAAACTACAGGCAATAAAATCTCGGTATTTTAACAAACCAGCATTTAACGGGTTACACGCCAAATCCATCGTAAAAGATGGTAGTTTTGTTTCCATCGTAAAAGAAATGGTAGATGAAGAGGGCTACAACTTGATTGTTATGGGTACTTTGGGTGCTACAGGCTGGAAAGAAGCCTTAATAGGATCTAATACGGAACGAGTCATTCGGCACGCCAGTT
This sequence comes from Bacteroidota bacterium, assembly GCA_041160955.1. Lineage (GTDB taxonomy): Bacteria > Bacteroidota > Bacteroidia > Chitinophagales > Saprospiraceae > M3007. Next base: position 8,956 of record JBEAVK010000024.1, on the reverse strand, counting down.
GCCCTGTTTTGGTGATCCCAGAAGGTGTCGAACAACTCAACCTCAGAAAAATATTAGTTGCCTCTACCTTAAAAGTAGATCAAGAAAGTATGTTTGTTACGGTAAAAGCACTAAAGCAATGGTTTGATTTTGAGGTTGAAATACTGTATATGAATAACCCATTGCACGCCATGACACCAGAAAGTGTTGAGGCCGAAAAAAACTATTTAATGCAACACGCTGGATTAAAACAGGTCAAATTGCACGCTATTGACCCAACAATTGATGAAGAAGCATCTATACTGAATTATGCAAAGGCCACCAACGCAGACCTCATCTTGATGGGTACGCACCAACGCAAAGGGATATCGCACCTCATGTTTGGGAGTATTACCGAAGATACTGCCAATCACACACATATACCTGTTCTATCCGTTCCAATTGATTAGAGCAGTTGTAACACCAAATAGAAAAAAAATACAGATTTTACACATTCTTCCTAGTAAAAAACTTAAATTTGCGCTCTATTTTTGCAAAAAAATTAATATGTATAAAATTTTAGTCATTGAAGATGCCGACTTTGTTCGCGAAAATCTTTCAGAAATTTTATCTCTGAACGGATATGAAGTGTTAGAGGCCGCAAACGGCAAAATTGGGGTAGAACAAGCATTGGCGCATCTACCAGATTTGATTATCTGTGACGTAATGATGCCCGAACTGGATGGTTATGGCGTATTGCAAATTTTGGGTAACAACCAAAAAACAGCCGATATTCCATTCCTTTATTTAACAGCAAAAACAGAAAAAGACGATTTCAGAAGAGGTATGTCTTTGGGTGCTGATGATTATATTTCTAAACCTTTCGATGCAGCGCAATTGCTACAAACCATCGAGCGAAGACTTAAAAAAAGCGAACGATTGCGGCAAGCCTCCGCACCTAATTCAAAATTTGAGGGATTTGTGAATGAGGCCAATGCACTGGAATTATTAAATAATCTTTCCCTGAACCGCGAATTGCGGCATTACCAAAAAAAAGACCTGATTTTTGAAGAAGGTAAATATCCTAAATTTTTATATTACCTAGAAAAAGGTGCCATTAAACTATTCAAAACCAATGAAGATGGACGTGAATTTATCGTTCGTATCATTGCGCCTGGCGATTTTTTAGGATACCTACCCATTATTAAAAACGATACGTATTCCGAAAGTGCAGTTGTTTTAGAACCTTCTGATATTCGTCTTATCCCAATCGACGATTTCCTAAAATTGGTATTTGGCAATAAAGATGTCAATGCTAGATTTATCAAATTACTCGCCAACCATGTTTCCGAGCAAGAACAAATGCTCCTCAATTTGGCTTATAACTCCGTTCGGAAAAGAGTAGCCTCCGCATTAACCTCCTTACATGAGCAAGGTAAAAGCGATATTCACTTATTGCGCGACGACTTAGCCGCTGTGGTAGGCACGGCGAAAGAAACATTGGTGCGTACACTTTCCGATTTCAAATCGGAAGGTATGATTGATATCAAAGAGGGACATGTCATTATTCTAAAACCGGAAAAGATGAAGGACTTGCCCAATTAGAGCATGATAAAGACTGAGGCGTATTGATAAACATCGCTACGACTATTGACTTTTATCATTCGTCGCATTTTTTTGCGGTGGTATTTTTGCATAAACATTCAATATTCATGCAACAAATACACACAAGTCCAGTAAAAAGCAGCAATACGGCACATACACAGCCCATTTGCTATCATTGTCACGATACCTGTAACAATGACCGCCTGTATTTAGAGGATAAGTTCTTTTGTTGTAATGGCTGTAAAATGGTATATGAAATCCTGAATGCCAATAACCTCTGTACCTACTACACATTAGATCCTTCTGCCGGAAAATCGTTAAAGGAAAAGAAAACCATCCCACTCTTTACCTATTTGGACGATCCCGATGTGCAAGAAAAACTGCTCACCTTCCGCAGCGATTCGGTAGCGCAAATCGAGTTTTATATCCCTCAAATGCACTGTGTTTCCTGTATTTGGTTATTGGAGCATTTGAGTAAATTGGATGCTGGCGTTACCCATGCACGGGTCAATTTTTACAAAAAAAAGGTGCATATCCAATACGATCCGCGGCTTACTACCCTGAGCAAAATAGCCACAACACTAGATGCCATTGGCTATAAACCAGAGATCAATCTGGCAGATATTGAAGGTACAAAACCCAGTTCCGCATCCAAAAAACTATCCATGCAAATTGCGGTAGCGGGGTTTGCTGTGGGTAATATTATGCTCTTTAGTTTCCCCGAATATGTGGGCATGGATGCCGATCATTTCCGGTTGTATGCTAATGTATTTGGTTATTTGAGTATTGTATTGGCACTGCCTGTGCTGCTCTATAGTGCGCGCGATTATTTTATTTCTGCTTACCAAGGCATATTACACCGCCGATTAAATATCGAAATTCCGCTCTGTTTGGCTTTATTGTCCTTGTTTTTACGCAGTGTTTGGGAAATTACGACACATACAGGAGCAGGATATTTGGATTCCTTTGCCGGACTTACTTTTTTGTTGCTCATTGGCAAATGGTTTCAGCAAAAAACTTGGAATCAATTATCTTTTGAACGCAATTACAAGTCTTATTTCCCAGTATCGGCACTCCGCAAAGAGGGACAAACCGAAACTTCTGTTTCTATTAATCGGCTTGTTCCGGGCGATATTATTGTAGTAAAAAGCCAAGAAATTATCCCAGCCGACGGACTGCTGCTCAAAGGATCTGCACTGATTGATTATAGTTTTATCACTGGCGAATCTGTGCCAGTGCTGGTCAATAGCGGGGAGCGCATTTTTGCAGGTGGTAAACAAATGGGTGCCAGTATTGAACTTACGCTGACGCACCCCGCATCGCAAAGCCATTTGACTTTGTTGTGGAACAACGAAGCATTTAAGCGCACCAATACACCCGATGGATCGGTGCGTTCATTGGCCGATCAGGCAGGTTGGTTCTTCTCTTGGGTCATCTTATTGGTAGGCGGGAGTGCTTTGGGTTATTGGTGGCTGGTACGTGGTGATATACCTACCGCGATCAATGCGTTTACGGCAGTGATGATCGTTGCGTGTCCGTGTACCATTGCGCTATCTATCCCATTTACGATGGGCAATATTCTGCGCATATTGGGGCAACATCGGTTTTATTTAAAAAACAACGAAGCCGTGGAAGCCTTATCCGCTTTTAACGCGGTGGCTTTTGACAAAACAGGTACGATTTCGAGCCTTAATCAGGAGCGCATTGCCTTTGTGGGGTTAACATTGGACGAAATGGCCAAAACATTGATCAAATCATTGACCTACCATTCGACACATCCATTGAGCCGTAAAATATGCGCTACCATGCCCGATATAAAAAAAGAGGCGGTGGATCAATTTGAAGAAATACCGGGGCATGGTATTTCGGGTATTGTGCTGAACCACCGTGTTAAAGTGGGTTCAGCCAGTTTTGTGGGTGTAAAAGACAACCAAAAAACTGGTGTTTTTGTAGCCATTGATGATTTAATATTGGGCTATTTTGACATAAAAAGCCAATATCGTCATGGGTTACAATCGGTTTTGGATTTTTTCAGGACAACAAAAAAAGGTTCAAAAATCAGGCAAAAATCGCCCAATTCGATTTACTTACTCTCTGGCGACCAAGATCAGGAAACAGTGGCATTAGCGCCATTTTTCCCTGATAAAACGATGATGCACTTTCGCTTAAGTCCGCAAGAAAAATTAGATTTTGTCAAAAAATTACAAGAAAAAGGGCAAAATGTACTCTTCCTTGGCGATGGTTTAAATGATGCAGGCGCACTTCGCCAAAGCAATATGGGTATTGTGGTATCGGAAAATACCAATAATTTCACCCCAGCCAGCGATGCTATTTTGGATGCACGGGCTTTTGAGCAATTACCTCAATTTATCCAATTGGCCCAATCTGGCGTTTCTATTGTTCAGTACTCTTATGGTGTTGCGGTGCTGTACAATATCATTGGTTTGAGTTATGCCGTTGGAGGCCACCTCTCTCCGTTGGTTGCTGCTATTTTAATGCCGATCAGTTCTGTTTCCATCGTACTTTTTGGGGTGGGAATGGGTAATTTGAAAGCCAAACGTTTAAAATTATGATACAATCTACATTTGAAACCTTATTTCAACATGCCCCAAATGGTATTCTTTTAACCGACGAAAAGGGGCTAATACTCATGGCCAATCCATCGTTGGAAGTATTGTTTGGTTATGGCAGCGGAGGCTTGGTAGGCTACAATATTGAATTGCTTATTCCACCTCGTTTTACACCCGAAAAGGAGACAAATATGGGCATATATCAGCCGTCATCCATAGATACGGCAATAGGAGCGTTAGAACTCATTGGATTCAAACAAGACGGTACGGAGATAGCCGTTGAACTCAGTCTTAGTCCATTCCAAAACAAAGAAGGTGTATTTGTGATCGCATTTGTTATGGACAATACGTTCCGCAAAAACTACGAATCATCTATATTGCAACAAAAACAAGCATTGTCCAACCTAAGTTTAGAGTTAAAAAATGCCAATACCAATTTGGAAATTAATGTAAAAGCGCAGACACTGGAATTGGAACAAACAAAAATCGAATTACTCGATGCGCTATCGAAAGAAATGGCATTGGATAACCTTAAAAAGCGTTTTATCAATGTCACTTCGCACGAATTCAGGACGCCACTCACGACTGTTTTGTCGTCCGGTTCGTTGATAGAACAATACGCCGAACGCCAAGATTTTACTAAAATAAAAAAACACGCTGCGCGGATAAAAGAAGCAGTCAATGAATTGAGTAATATCCTAAACGAGTTTCTATCGTTGGAGCAACTCGAAGACGGGCTGATTACGGTAAAAACGGAAGTCGTTGATATCGTATCCTGTATCGCCGAATTGACCCAATCCTTGCAATACCTGTTAAAAAAAGGTCAGGTATTTGAATTGGTACATGAAGGCCAGCAAACGGTTCATTTGGATCATAAACTGGTACAATCCATCTTACGGCATTTAATCTCCAATGCCATTAAATATGCCCCTGAAAACAGCACAATTACGATAAAAAGCATTGCATCTAATGAAGATATTTTCTTAGATGTACAAGACAAAGGTATAGGCATACCGCTGGATGAGCAGCAGCATTTATTTGATCGTTTTTTCAGGGGCAGTAATGTGGTGAACAGTACACAGGGCACCGGTTTGGGGCTGTATATCGTTAAAAAATACGTTGAATTACTCCACGGCAAGATAGGTTTTGAAAGTATGGAAGGGCTGGGTAGTTCATTTTGGGTGGATCTACCCCTGAAACCGAACCATTAATCTTGCTCCCTATAATCCAAAGGATCAACGATAGGCTGTTGATATACCTCTTGTGAGAACGCTTTTTCGGTCTGTTCGTCCAATGTAAGATGATCAGACACCGTCGTTTCAAGCCAAACATTACCTGATTTTCGGAATATCTGCACGTGTAGCCCAGCGGTTTCTTCCACCATCTTTTCTACTTCAAAAGTTTTCATGTGTGGCTCAATGGCCAGCAGGCACTCATCTTTAAAACCCGCCACATCGCTCAATAATTTGCTACGGTCGGTGATCATAAATTTAGCATTATTAGAGCCGCCATCCTTGTGCGTTTTGGTAAAAAACACTATTTTCAGGAAAGGGAAACTGGCATTAAAGTCATCTTGTACATCTGCAACAGTGTGCGATTTTAAAATAGATAATTGCATGGTATATATTTTTATTTTATTTACACTACAAAGATGCACCACCTACCCACTACCAAGCCTTAATAAAAGTCAATGGCCTAGGTGATTTCTGTCATTCCTCACCATGACCTTTATACGGACATTTGCACCGGGTTCAAAAAATGAGCCATACGGAATTATGAAGATCATGTTATTTCTAATCGCAGTAAGCCTTTTATTAGCCTTAGGTTTTCTGATGTCATTTATCCTTGCCACCAAAGATGGTCAATTTGAAGACGAATACACACCTTCTGTTCGGATGCTATTTGAGGACGAATTAGAAGCGAATAAAACCGAAACAACAACGAAAAGTGATATATAGGAACATTTAAATGATGCTCCTAAACAAAATTAATAATTTAACGTGTATGGAAAAATTTAATTACGACAACAAAATTACCCGAGCCTTTGGCGTTGCCGCTTTCGTTTGGGGACTAGTTGGGATGCTTGTAGGTTTGATCCTTGCTTTCCAACTTATTTATCCAGACCTCAACTTTGGCCCTTGGCTTACCTTTGGCCGTTTAAGACCCTTGCACACCAATGCTGTTATATTTGCCTTTGTAGGCAATGGTATATTCATGGGTGTCTATTACTCGCTACAACGGCTACTGAAAGCCCGTATTTGGAGCGATAAACTATCCTGGATCCATTTTTATGGCTGGCAAATCATCATTCTATGTGCCGCCTATACCCTACCAATGGGTATGACAACGAGTTCGGAATACGCAGAATTGATATGGCCTATTGATCTGTTAATTACAGCCATTTGGGTTGTTTTTGGGATCAATATGTTTGGTACTATCCTTACGCGGCGCGAACACCACTTGTATGTTGCGATTTGGTTTTATATTGCCACTTGGGTTACCGTAGCAGTATTACATATTGTACGCAGCCTTGAGATACCTGTTTCTTTTACAGAGAGTTATCCTCTTTTTACGGGTGTACAAGATGGTTTAGTGCAGTGGTGGTATGGTCATAATGCGGTTGCATTTTTCCTAACCACACCGTATTTGGGTATGATGTATTACTTTTTGCCCAAGGCGGCCAATCGGCCTGTATTCTCTTACAAACTATCCATTATCCACTTTTGGGCATTGATATTTATCTATATCTGGGCTGGTCCGCACCATTTATTATACACTTCACTACCGGATTGGGTACAATCTTTGGGTACAGTATTCTCCATTATGTTGCTGGCTCCATCGTGGGGCGGTATGCTCAATGGCCTGCTTACACTCCGAGGTGCATGGGACAGGGTACAACAAGATCCTGTACTGAAATTTATGGTTGTAGCGGTTACCGCTTATGGTATGGCTACTTTTGAAGGCCCTATGTTGTCGATTAAATCGGTGAATGCAATTAGTCACTTTACCGATTGGACTATCGCACACGTACACGTAGGAGCATTGGGCTGGAATGGCTTCCTTACCTTTAGCGTACTTTATTGGTTATGGCCGCGTATGTACCGCACACAATTATTCTCTGTAAAATTGGCTAATGCACACTTCTGGGTCGCTACAATTGGTATATTGGTCTATGCTATACCACTTTATTGGGCAGGATGGACACAAGCACTGATGTGGAAAGAATTTTCGCCAGAAGGTACACTTGTATGGGGCAACTTTTTGGATACCGTAAAACAAATACTCCCGATGTATGCTATGCGTAGCGTAGGCGGAACACTGTATTTTGTTGGGACAATCATTGGGGTTTACAACTTAGTTAGAACAGCACAACAAGGTAGTTTCTTGGCCGATGAAGCAGCGGAAGCACCCGCTAGAATTAGCAAAAATGCACCTTTAGTGGCTGGCGAGCATTGGCACAGATGGATCGAAAGCCGACCAATCCAAATGTTACTTTGGAGTACGATACTAATAGCCATTGGTGGAATTATCCAAATTGTGCCTATGGTATTTATTGAAAGTCAGATTCCTAAAATATCGACGGTTAAACCTTATACACCACTTGAACTCGTAGGACGCGACATTTATATCAAAGAAGGTTGCGTAGGTTGTCACTCACAACAAATCAGGCCATTCCGCGATGAAACAGAGCGTTATGGTGAGTATTCAAAATCTGGGGAATACATTTATGATCGTCCATTCCTTTGGGGAAGTAAACGCACCGGCCCTGATCTTTGGCGCGAAGGAGGTAGATACCCCGATAGCTGGCACTATAACCACATGATAGAGCCCACTTCTATGTCGCCTGGATCTATCATGCCTGCTTATCCGCATTTATCCGAACAAGTCATTATTTGGGGCGATATACCTTCAAAAATAAAGGTACTCCAGCAACTAGGGACACCTTATCCAAAAGGTTTTGACCGCGACGCTGTTGCGGATGCTCAAAATCAAGCGCGAGGTGTTGCCAAAAAACTGGCGGAAGAGGGTGTGAATGACACCAACTTGGAGGACAAAGAGATCACCGCTCTTATTGCGTATTTGCAGCGTTTGGGTACTGATATTAAAGTTAAGAACAAGTAAATAATAAACAGCATTGGTTATTCGCTTGGCATGTGTCATCTGGAGCCTAAATCACTTCGGATGGCACGGCCAAGAGCAGCACCAAACACAATATAAATCATAACAATATTCATCATGTACAAATATTTGCTTCAATCAATTGATAGCGTACAATGGTTTGGTATATCCTCCTTGTTGCTCTTTTTTATCATATTTTGCACCGCAGCAATTCGTGCGTTTTTCTCCAAAAAGGAGGAAATGAAGTATATGTCCGAATTACCATTGGAGGATTAAATTAGTACCTAGAACGAAGCAAAAGAACTTGACTGAATCGTTCTTCAAAATATATAAAACATGAAAAAAAATAAATACTGGCTTGTTTTTTTATGCACAACAGCCGCCATAAATATACTAAATAGCCAAGCAACCGTTGCTCAACCCTCAGCAGGTGCTCAGGAGTTCAACCAGATTATGACCTGGGTACTGGGTATTGGAGGCTTATCCGTACTCTTGATTGGGTTTGCATTTATTATGAAAACCAATCAGTTACTCTACAATAGAGTATTGCGATTGGAGGCCGAAAAAAGCGGCGCTCAACTCCCAGCCGATGAACCTATTTCGGTACAGGAAATAGAAGACGAGGTAAGGGTAAGTTATTTCAGCAAACTTTGGGGAACAACTGTACCCATCGAAAGGGAGTCCGAAATCATTTTTCACCATTC
>JBEAVK010000416.1:0-12484 GCA_041160955.1 Bacteroidota bacterium | reverse complement strand
GGAATGAAAAAAACTGGTTCAATTCCCGTAGGGAATGTATGTTATTTTGCGCGTTTTTACATAAAATCCCTACGGGATTTGGGCAATTTACGCTATTCAGCCTATAAACATATATTCCCTCCGGCAATTTTTTGATGGCGGCTGGATAGTTACATGTATAGTTAATGAATAATTTGAAAATTGGAAGGACTTATGCCTCAATTATCGGTACAAAAGTCGAGTTATTTCCAAAATAACAAACATACACTTGGTGAATGCCCTGTTTCACTTGGTGAATCCTTATTGGCGAGCATATTGGCGGAAAAGAGCAAGTTCAAAATGGTAATTACCTGTGTCCAAATACTTATTGTACCGTAGGAATTTCGGCTTTGGCAATATCAGTTGGTGGTACAATACCTGAATACATTTTGGCATAAGCCGCAGTAAACTCGGCGCCAAAAAAGAGAATCATTGACGAATAAGATACCCAAAGCAAAATCAATACGATAGAACCTGCGGTGCCGTAAACAGAGCCGGGTTCGGCTTTTCCGAAATAATAGGATAAAACTGTTTTGCCAATTGTAAACAGAATTCCGGTTACTAATGAACCCATCCAAACATGATTCCATTTAATTTGGGCATCGGGTAAAATCTTGAAAATCATAGCAAACAACAACGAAATAACTACCAATGACATGATGAAATTTAGCACCTCAAATGCTGTAATGGCCAACGGAGATATACCAACTTTCAGCCATCCACTCATGGCGGCAAGAATAGTAGATATGACCAATGAAATGATCAACAAAAACGCAATGGCTAAAATTAATCCGAATGAAAAAAGACGTGCTTTTAGTATTGATAAAATACTATTATGTTCTTTTACTTTTACATTCCAAATGAGGTTTAATGATTTTTGCAATTCTACAAAAACACCTGTTGCACCAACCAATAAGATTAATATACCAACAATGGAACCCCAGGTTGTTGTTTTTTCGGAAGTCGATTCCTGCAACATATCATTGATTTGAGTTGCCGTTTCTTGGCCTATGGTTTCGGATATTTGCGCTATTAAGTTATTATTTACGGTGTCTTTACCAAAAAAGTATCCTGCAATAGCAATAATTAAAACCAATAATCCAGGGATACTGAAAACCGAATAATACGCAATGATCGCACTTTGTCGAAACGGATCTTTTTTGAACCATTCTTTATAAGTGGTTTTGAATACCGCTAAAATATCTTTTGAATTTTGTTTCAATTTTAAAAAAATCAATATAACAATTCGCTTTATTTCGGAATTGACCTTTAATGCATTATATAACATTTATGATTTATAAGTTTTTACAGATGTTTTAGTTGCAAACCTCAACGCTAGTACAATTCAACCCAATATTCATACACAAAGGTCATTGCATCTCAAACGAGATGTGTTATACAATCTTGGAGAAAATTTGTAATTTTTACACTTTATCGTCTTTAAAAATCAAGAAGGTACGCTCTTTCGTACGTCAGGCTGGAAGTTACGAATTTTGACAACATAACAACCAACGAAGTTTAAAGTAAGCCCCCAACACAATATCCAACTAAAAAGCACAGTTTTCACCAAGTAAACCACAGGTAATTCCAACGAAAACCCGATTATCTCTCTTTTATTGATGCTTACAAACAAACAAGCACGATTACTATGCCTGTATCTACACTTAACCGAAGGTCTTTTTTGTCGGGTAAAAAGTCGGAAGGACAATTCCCCATGACAAAGACCAGCAAGCGGGGCGAAGCACATTTTCTGCTTCCATTTACCGATCAGGAACTCCCTGATGTACCCGCCCCCAACGAAACCCTAACATTCCTCTCCGGCCTTGCTCCTTATACCGGGCCTTGGGGAAAAGCAGAAGCCGCGCACCTCTTGCGCAGGACTTGTTTCGGGGTGAAAAAAACGCAACTCGACCAACTCAAATCCATGACCGTGGATTCGGCAGTAGCGCAAATACTAGCACCCACGCCCACGCCGCCTGTCCCAGTCAATGATTACAACGGCCCAGATTACACCGATCCAGTCATCCCCGCTGGCGAATCATGGGTAAATGCCCCTTATCTCGGCGAAGCAGAAGGTTATCGCATAGAAAGTTGGCGCGGCTGGTGGTACCAACTGATCTTGAACCAGGAAGCCAATGTGCTGGAACGCATGACTATGTTTTGGCACAACCACTTCTCCACACAAACAGAAATTGTGTATTGGGGTCGTGCAATCTATGATTACAATACAAAATTGCGCGCCAAGGCTTTGGGCAATTTTAAATCCCTCGTAAAAGACATTACCCTCGATGGCACGATGCTGCTCTACCTCAATGGTTATCTGAATACAAAAGGGGCTCCCGACGAAAATTATGGCCGCGAATTGCAGGAACTATTTACCATCGGAAAAGATAATCCAGACCATTATACCGAAGACGATGTAGTGGCCGCAGCAAGGGTACTAACGGGTTGGAAGATCAATTTTGACGATAATACGGCATTTCATTACCCTCTTGACCATGATTTTGAGGACAAACAATTTTCTTCGTTTTATAATAATACCATCATTCAAGGTTCTATCAATGGCGAAGAGGAATTGGACAATATGCTCAATATGATTTTTGCCAAAAATGAAGTAGCCGAATACATTTGTCGCAAAATTTACCGCTGGTTTGTCTATTATAATATCAGTGCGGAAGCGGAGCAAAATGTGATTCAACCACTCGCTACAATTTTTAGAAACAACAATTACGAGATAAAACCTGTGATGGAAGCACTCCTAAAAAGCGAACATTTTTACGAAACCATGCAATCGGGTTGTTTTGTCAAAACGCCTGTGGACATTGTACTCGGTACTATGCGTTCTTATAATGTGGAAATTCCATCTACCACTACTTGGGATAGTTTTACTTTGCGCTATATTCTGACTTATTTCATGTCCGAAATGCGCATGTTGCCCGGTGACCCACCCAATGTAGCAGGCTGGCAAGCATTTAGGCAAACCCCACAATACTATCGGCTTTGGATCAATGGCGATACCCTCCGGTTGCGCAATTTGTTTACGGACGCGATGACCGCGTTTTATTTTGAATCCGACAATGACAAAATGTCGTTTGATCTATTGGCTTTTACCGCCTCGTTGAGTAATCCGAGCGATCCGAATGCAGTGGTCGATGAAGTAACAGATTTATTGCTATCTCAGCCATTATCAGCAGCCAAGAAGTATTTACTCAAGACCATATTACTCTCTGGTTTGCCCAATGATTCGTATTGGACCAACGCGTGGGACGATTATACCAACAATCCCAACGATGATATGGCGAAGGAAGTGGTCTATACCCGCTTGCGCAATTTCCACCTTTACTTCACCCGTTTACCGGAATTTCAACTGGCCTAAAACATGAAAAGAAGAGATTTTATCCGCAATGCTGGCCTGGTGGGCTTAGCTGCGCCAATTACATATAATGGGTATTCGATCAATCCAATTGCCCAAAATTCCTTTTTCACCAAATTGGCCGAAAATGCCGTTTTGAGTGATAAAATTATGGTTTTTATTGAGTTATCTGGTGGTAACGACGGTTTAAATACCTTAATTCCCGTCGATCAATACAGCAAACTCGCCCTCCACCGATCCAGTATTTTGATCCCCGAGGACAAAGTATTGGCCATGAGCGGCGTGAGCGGAACGGGCTTGCACCCTGCCATGACAGAGGTGCGCGAAATGTTTGACAATGGCCTCGTATCCGTGGTGCAACGCGTGGGTTATCCCAACCAAGACTACTCGCATTTCCGGTCGATGGACATTTGGATGACAGGCGCCAACAGCAACCAATACCTCGACAGTGGCTGGCTGGGGCGCACATTAGAACAGGACAATCCGATGTATCCAACAGGTTATCCTAATGCCGATAATCCCGATCCATTGGCGGTTCAAATTGGTTCGGTAGCACCCGTTTCGCTGATGGGTAGCGCATTCCCAATGGGCGTTTCGGTGGGTAATCCCGACGAGATTTACGACCTGATCAACGACTATGTTGAACCCGCTCCCGCTACACCTTATGGCGACGAACTGACGTATATCCGCACGGTAATGCAGAAAACCAAACTGTATTCGGAGGTGATAAAAGATGCGGCTACCGCTGGCCAAAATTTCTCCAGCCAATACCCGCCGGAGTACGAAAACGAATTAGCAGATCAACTAAAAGTGATCGCAAGATTGATCAATGGTGGTCTTACAACACAGGTGTATTTGGTGTCGATTGGCGGTTTTGATACTCATAGCGAACAAACCGTAGATGGCAACCCAGAATCTGGCACCCATGCTCAGTTATTGCGTCAGGTGTCGCAAGCGATTGGGGCATTTCAAAACGATATTGAACTCATGGGTAAGGCCGATAAAGTATGCGGTATGACCTATTCTGAATTTGGTCGTACCATTGCAGCCAACGACAGTATTGGTACCGACCACGGTGCTGCTGCGCCTTTATTTGTATTTGGAAAAGGAGTAAAACCGGGTATTATTGGTTCCAATCCGGTTATTCCCACCGACGTCAATATATCTTCGGATGTAGATATGCAAAACGATTTCAGGTCGGTATATGCCAGTGTATTGCAAGATTGGTTTGGTTTGGCCAATCCAAGCGATATACTTTACCAGCAATTCCCGATTTTACCCATTTTCAAAGATACTGTTCCCGTCAAAGACACCGCTGGCCGCGATCCTTTTGGGTTCAATAATTATCCCAATCCAGTACGGAGTAGCACGACGATCACATTCACGATTCCAAGTGGCATGGTCACCATTACTCTACTTGATAGCCAAGGACGCGCCATTAGAAAGATAGCGGAAGGTACTTATCCGGCAGGTACGCACAAAATTATGTTTGATCGGCAGGATCTAAGTAGTGGTACCTATTATTATCAATTGCGGTTGAACGGAATAGGTATTACACGAAAAATGTTGGTGATATAGTAAGGCATAGTATCGGCGTGGCTCGAGTCTAATGTTGTTGTTCAGCAAACCCATTGAGTGTTTAAGTATAGATGTCTCTGAATGAAATTTGGGACTCAAGTGGTTGAATATCAATGTATTGTGAGCGTTTTATTACATTTGATCCCTTCAGGGTTATCCAACGAATACTTACACATCGAGGGGTTGTGTAAAAAGGTCGAGCATTTTTTTAAAATATTATTTGGCGATTGCATTTTTTGTGCCTTTGCTTTTTTCTTATAAAATATTTTATTTTTCATCACAAAGGGTACACATTTTTTAAGTAAAAACTTCATTGAAGTTCTTTGACAAATCGGAAAAGAAGTTAAGGAGGTATTCGCATCTTTGCTTAATGGCCAGTTGAGCGATCGCAATTGGGGTGATTTTGTTCAATCTGTCCTTTCTTACGATCCTTTCGAGGCTTTGTATGGAATTTTTTTCTTTAAGAAAGACCCCCATGCAAAAAGTAAAGACAAAAGCAAAGACAACGATGATAATCGGTTTAGTGAGTTTTTCGGGGCATTTTAGGCGGGTTTTATGCAAGTAAAAGCCGGCCGACTTCAAATGTTTGAACAGGGTTTCGATCTTAAATCGGCGTTTGTAGTAGTTACTTGCATAATTGACCTTTTTGAACGTCAGGTAGAACTTTTTGTAAAAACTTAGAAATATCTTTGTGCGCGCTTTTGTGCATGGACGGGGGGATTTATGCGTGAGAAACACAAATTTCCCCTCCATTTTTCTTTTTCCGATATTTCAAAGAACTAAAGCCTGTTTTTAACCAAAAAAATGTGTACCCTTTATAAACAAAAACTTAACCTTTTGCGCAAGTCACCTATTGACCAATTTGAGTACAACCTATCTGATGGCTACAATTAGCCAACGGACTAAGTTTTTACGAATTTTTGTAATGCCTTATGCTCATTTATACTACTTTTGTGCTTAAAATAAATTGTAATGAGTAAAAATGCCTTCATCCTTTTTTGTGCCTTGCTGATACTGACCAATAAAGCCTTTGCACAACAAACAGCACCACCCGACAGTCTGAATATTTGGCTTACCCTAGCCGAGGAACACGTAAATAAAGGTAGTTGGATAGAAGCCAATGCCGCATATCTTGCTGCGCAGGGTTTTGCACATAAAAACAAAGACAATTATGCCTTGTGCAGGATACAAGCCGGTTTTGCAAAAATTGCAGCGACTTCCAGTAATAATGAAGATCTAAAAAAAGCCATTGAACTGGCCAAAAACTATTGTTTTGCCTGTAATGACTCCCTGCACATTGCTCGGGTATATATGTACAGCGGTATTTTGAATTATAATCTGGGGCAATTCGATTCCTCTGCAATCTGCTTTATAAAGGCATCTGAGATTTATAAATCCATGAAAGACACGATCAGGTATGCCAATGCTATAGTGAAAGTGGGTAATGTGCTGGAAGGACAGGAAAAATTCCAGCAGGCCAATGCTTATTACCTCCAATACTATGAATTTGCTAAAACGCAACCTACCCTTAGCCTCCTTAGAGATGCTAATATTTATTTGGCCGGTAATTACATGTACCTAGAAGAGCCTCGAAAAGTACTGGTGCATGCGCTGGAAGCAAGGCGGCTGTCGGAACAATTGGAGAGTAAATATGAGTATTCTGCCACACTAGAATACGAAGCGGGTGCTTATAACTTGATGGGGCAACACGAAAAAGCGTACGAATGTATGCGACGGTACGCACATTATTACAGGGATACCATGCTGAATGCTGAAAAAGTAGAACAAATGGAGGCACTGCGCACCCAATACGAAACAGCACAAAAAGAAGCACAAATCGAACTTCAGGCAGCACAACTTACGGCACAGCAACGCACAATATGGGGTACTGGTGCTGTACTGGTCATTGCTTTATTGGCAGGAGGATTGCTTTTCCGGCTTACCCGCCAATTGCGCAAACGCAATACCGAAAAAGAGTTTTTGATTAAAGAAATACACCACCGCGTTAAAAATAATTTACAGGTTTTGTCCAGTCTCCTCCACCTGCAATCACGGCAAATTACCGACGAAACCGCCCTCGATGCCGTGCGTGAAGGTCAAAATCGCGTGGATGCAATGGGTTTGATCCATCAAAAATTATACATGGGCGACAACCTTACTGGTGTGGAAATGAAGGATTACCTCCGCGATTTGGGCGAAACATTGGTGGATTCTTTTGGCAAAGAAGCACAGGTAACCATCCATTATCAACTTGATGCAATGCACCTAGATGTCGATACTGCTATTCCGTTAGGATTAATTATCAATGAATTGTTGACCAATTCCTTAAAATATGCCTTCCCAACTGGCACAAGAGGCGATATTACCCTAGCACTTTGGAAAGAAGATTCGAATAAACTTTGTCTTAAAGTATCCGATAACGGAAAAGGAACACTTGCCGAGGTGAATCCCCGTACCAGTACTTCTTTTGGCTCTAATCTGGTACAGATACTCAGTAAAAAACTAAAAGGAAAACCTGAAATAACCGCCAATGAAAACGGGTACGCTACCTTTATTCGATTTGAATCTACGAAACTAGTGTAACTGGGAAATTCCGTGCCTTTACTGGTATTTTCTAGTAACTTACTGAATAAAGTACTGTTTCAATGCTCTAACTGCGGTAACTTGCAGTATGGATCACCCAAAACTATTGTTGCTGGAGGCAGAGCCAATTATCGCTGCGCATATCCTGAATTTACTTGAATCTATCGGGTACGACACTTACCACGCTTCCAATATGCAAGAGGCGTTGTGGTGGTGTACCCAAAACACGCCTCATTTGGCATTGCTCAACTTCCACTTAGATGGATTAGCGGTAGCATTGGCACTTCAAAACCAGTTTGCCATCAAAAGTTGTTTTCTTACAGGCTGCCGACAGCAGGATATGCTTTCCGATCCACGTTATACCACCAATTTTGTGTGTCTCTCCAAACCATTTACCCCAGTGCAGTTCAAAAAGATGATGGCACCATTCCTCCCCTGATGATTTAGGTATGCTTACTGGGAAAAAGGGCATTTTCCCTGATTTTATCCCTATTCCCCTTGCCTAGCGGTATATTTTTGTGTGTCACTTTTAGTTTATACTATTCAAAAATTATAATTCCGCATTATGCAGCACATTACTTTTACATTCCGAACTATTATCAAGTTATTCACCGCGCTATTTTTGGTCGTATTGACCACTGGTTTGTATGCACAGGCGACATTGTCGGTACAGGGCGTTTTAACCAAATCCGACGGTACTGCCGTAGATGATGGTACCTATTCCCTTCGATTCAGGTTGTTTGACGACTCTACTGGCGGCAACCAAGTCCACACCGAAACCATTTCGGTAGAAACCATTGGTGGTGTGTATAGCACTATTTTGGGAAAAAACAGTAGCAGCCCGCTTACGGCTTCTTTTAATAAAATTTACTACCTCAGTGTAGTGGCCGGTAGTACTGAATTATTGCCCCGTCCACAACTGACCCATGCGCCTTATGCGTTGTCATTATTGGGGCAAAGCAATAAATTTCCGAGTACTGGCTTAGTAAATGCCGATGCAATAGCGATAGCTGGTGATCAAACAGTAGGTGGTAATCAGTCAGTAACGGGTAATCAAACAGTGACGGGTAATCAAACGGTATCAGGTAATAGTACAGTAACTGGCACTAGTTCCGCTACTAAGGTAATGGCCAAAGGAGGATTACCTAGTGCTGGTGTAGCCACTGTAGGGTTTTCTTTCGACAGCAATGGCGACCAAGATGCTGGTATGTTTTCTCTGAATGACGACAACCTGAGATTTTATGCCAATAATGTAGAAGGCATAGTATTAACAGATGACATTATTGACTTAAAACACCGCACAACATTAAAAAGCGGCAGTTTCGGCGGTGTGATATTTGACAATGGTCCCAGTACCGGTCTTGTTGCTTTAGAGCCCAATGGATGTTCCATTTATGCTAATGGATTTGAAATGACCAAATACGGGTCTAATGCTACTACCTATTTCCCTTATGATGTTGTGATTCAAAAACTCAACAGTTCAACAGGAACCCCTTCACAAGTAATGAGGAGAAGAAACTCCGATGGATTGATCATGGTGGACAATTCATCCCGCCGATATAAAAAGAATATTCGCCCTTTGGTGGATGATTTCAGGTTGATCCTCAAATCTCAACCTGTTGTTTACACGGGTTCTAGTCCAGACTCATATGGTTTTGATGAAATTGGTTATATCGCTGAGGAAATGGACAGTATCGGTTTGGGAAGGCTGGTGATCAAATCGGGTGAAGTTATTGAAAGTTTCAGTTACGATCGGGCGATCCTTTATGCTGTAGAAGTATTAAAAATGCAGGATGCGGCCATTACACAATTACAAGAGGAAGTAACCGCACTCAAGGCCGAAAAGGCTAACTTGCGCTCCGAAAACACTACACTCCGTACCGATAACGAAACACTACAAGCGCAACAGGCCAACTTTAGCAGCCAATTAAGCGAACTATCCAAAAGAATGAAATTGCTGGAATACTCCAATGAGATGAAGAACAGCGCGCCGGGTAAAAAGTAATCTGGCAACGCACTTCATAAGGCATGAAATCTTAATAAAGGTATAGATTTCATGCCAAATTATTTTTCTTCATTTCTAATATTTCATTGCTCATGAAAAATAAATTAAATAGCAGGCTTTTGGCCGCGCTATTATTGCTGTTTATCTCATTTGTAAACGCTTGGGGGCAAGCCGCCCGCGACCCGGAATGCTCTTTTGCACTTTCGGGAGATACGATTCCCAGTTCCGCATTTTTTAATTACGGGACAGGATCCAAAATGAAAAACGCCAATCGGCGCATGAAACTAACCGTTGGTCAAATGGTGGTTGGTATTGCGCAGGGCAACAATAATAATATAAATTTCGGTTATTGGGCTGGTTTTCTAGTTGCACCTTTTCCTGCAATGGTAAGGGCCACACAAGGAGAACTCCTCGATAGGATTCAAATATCCTGGGCACCCAATCCGTTAGGCCCTTTTGCCAATGGTGGATTCAAATTATACCGCGACGGTGTTTTTTTAGCATCTGTGGATAAAAACACGCGGAATTACAATGATTTTAATGTCATTGCTGGCCGCCCCTATAACTATGAGGTGCGCGGTATCAATGCTTATGGAGAAGGTTCGCCGGGTAAGGCAGTGGGATTCCAAGTACCGAATGGAGTAGTGACTGGATGGGTACGCACCGATAATGGGAATGCGGTACCCAATGCGTTAGTGACCCTTATGCCGATGCAGGGTTTTTCGGCACTGTTTGGGATATTTGATGGTGCATTTGCCAATGGTGATACCAGTACTGCTGGACACTTTTTACCGCTAAATAATAATGGAGACTGGACCGTTTCTTTTTGGGTCAAAAGCAAACAAGCAAGTGGTAATCCAGTCATTTTCGAGATGCCCTCCACTACACCCTTGATCGTTCGGTCTTTGAATGGTACTGGCATTGGGGTCACTGCTGGCGACATTAGTTTGTCTGGCAATTTTAGCAGTAATACTGTAGAATGGCGGCATGTAACCATTACTTACAGTGCTACTCAGTACAGGTTGTACCTAGACGGCGTATTGGCCGATTTAAAAACTGGAACAACTATTTTAACCTCCCCTAAACTATTGGTCGGTGCCCGCTCCAGTCAGTCGGGCTGGGAAGGCCGCCTCGATGAATTGCGTATTTACCACCGTCGCCTCGACGAATTGGATATTCCCGAAATCATGGAAGGTACGGCCTCCTCACTTACGCCCGGGCTGGAATACTACTGGAAAATGGATGAGGAGCGCGGCACCAAAAGTTTTGATGTACTCCATCGCAATAAACTGTTTTTCTGCGGTGCCATTTTTAGTAATGACCGCCCGCCCGTTCGCACTTCGGGCATGACCAACGATGATGGTTATTATCGCATTGAATCGGCCAGTTATGGCACGGGAATTACCTTCCTCGCTGAGCCAATGAAAAACTTTTACCTTCACCGGGCTTTAAAATTTGTTCGGGAAGAGGAAGATTACGCCACCTTACCTGATTTTTCATTGACTAAAAAAGCAACCATTGAAACATGGGTGAACAGTGCGGGCCCCAATGGCACACAAACCGTTCTTTCCAAAAAATGGTCGAACAATAGTTTCCAGTTACAATTAATTTCTAATGGGATAGATAATAATATTGTGGTCAATTTCAACAACCAAACGCATAATTTTGGTTTATTGGGGTTGGGTTATCGCCATTTGGCTTTTACCATAGATAGTTCGAGTGCGGGTACAGGCATTACCGCGTGGAAGGATGGTAATGTACTGGGCAATGTACTAATGCCTGCTTATTCTGGCAATTGGTCGGATCCATCGGAACCTTGGGTCGTAGGTGCTCGAAAATCGGGTACCGATTTTGTTGATTTTTTTGGAGGATTGGTGGATGAGGTTGCGGTGTACGACACTACATTATCTGCATTGAATATTCAGCAGCACGCCCAAAATTCGAGAGACCCGCAGGAACGTGGGCTTCGGCTTTATTTTGCAATGGACGAGGGCAATGGTAATCGACTAAACAATGCAGGTTCTGTACTTTTAACCACTACAGGTACTACTTTCGGTACGTCTTGGACGATTATGTCGCCCAACCAAAGTGTAACGCCGCATGAGTTTTTGCCCAAAACCCGACAGGTGACGCTTAACCCAAGTATTACCTCGGTGGATCAGGTGGACTTTATTGACCGCTCTACTATTCCGGTTTCGGGTTTTGTCCGTTATCAGAATACCGATTGTTTTGCCGAAAAAATTGAGATTCTGGTGAATGGAACGTCTTACAGTCCGGGGATTTTTACGGACAGTACCGGTAAGTTTATCATCGACCTAGAACCCGGAGCGACAGCTATTTTATCGCCCAAATTTGAGGATCACGTATTTTCACCAGCATCTTTTACGGTTACGAATGTTAATAGTCCTATTGCTGGTATTTTGTTTAATGATATTACGACCCGGACAATTAAAGGTGATGTAGCAGGCGGTGATTGCAAACTCCCTATCACTGCGCCCAATGGTGTGTGTATCCTAAAAGCGCGCACATTGGATGGCTGTTTTGAAAAATTATACGAAATACCGCCGGGCGAAACGGAGTATGAATTCACTGGTATGCCACCGCTGGAAATGACTGTGGCTGTGGTAGAATTTTCCGATCCCGTCATTAAAAATGCCTTTCAGGTACTGGGTGGTAAACAAATTGACCTGACAAAAAAGGACACAGTTATTGATTTAATTTACTACGCAGAGCCACAGGTCACCATACTCAGCGGGCTTGATCCATTTTCACCCACTTGTAGTACTGTTGTACTGGATCAGGGTAGTACTTATGTAGTTACTGTAGCTGTAAATGAGTATTATCTAGGAGAAACCTGTCCTTTAGATACTGCTAAAATTCGTTTCATTAATGATTTTGCAGGGGAAGTATTTGATACCATAATGAGT
>JBEAVK010000401.1:0-7481 GCA_041160955.1 Bacteroidota bacterium | reverse complement strand
TAAATATCAAACACATATTGATTTATTATAAAAATTTAAAAACTATTTTAATTTAACGGTATAATACGGGTATCAAGTCCCTCTGATAAAAAGTTCAGGTGCAGCGTACCGTAATATTTGTAGCAAAAATCGGTAACATAAGGGTTGAAGGTGCAGCGCACCGTAATATTAAATTTAATATTTTGGCGCGCTGTATATTTTATAGTAAAATTATACAATACAATCATTGCATTCCGCTATAAAACAACGATGATTAGCCGAGTTCGTATATGCGACAAATCACTGCGTTTTATTCCCCTGTTTTAATTTTTCTTCCGATATTTGCTACACTATGGAGCAGACAAGACCTATCCACCCAGATTTTCAATTCGTTTTAGACCTAAAAGCGCAAAATCTGATTGAACTATTTTGTGATTTACGCCAATACATTTAATCAGTCGGAGCGACCATTTCAAAAATAAAGACAAAATCTAATTAATTTTTTTATGATAAAACACATTCAACAATTAATAACCCAATTATCAGCCCAACCTAAGCGGCTTTTTCTCATCGATGGCTTAGGAGCATTTTTGACGGCATTTCTATTAAGTGTAGTACTGGCCAATTTTGAATCTAGTTTCGGAATGCCTCAAAAAACACTGTATTTTTTATCTTTTTTGGCGGGTATTTTCTGTTTTTATTCGTTTTGCTGCTATTTTTTTGTTGCGAATAATTGGCGCCCTTTTCTCAAAGTGATTGCGGTGGCAAATACGCTGTATTGTTGCCTTACACTTGGACTGGTATTTTACTATTACCAAAGTCTGACTTTGCTCGGTATAGTTTATTTTTTGGGGGAAATAGGGGTGATAGTTGGTTTGGTAGTGGTGGAATTGGCATGCTCCAAGGGTTGGGTATCAGCCTAGACTACTGACCCTACAGAAGTTTTTCTCACACATAAATTGGCCATAATTTTTTAACAAATTGAACACAAAGATTTATATATGCACAATTACGCTAGCGGTAACTCTTTTTTCTTGCGACCGTATTACAAGAAAAGGGCAAACAGTTGTTGATACAACAATAGAAAAAATAAGTGATAAAAAAAACGAGGCTGTCGATCAAGTAATCCCTACTTTTGATAGTGATAAACCCGACACTAAATTTAATAAAAAAAGATTTAGAGCGTTCTTTGGCTTTGATCCGACACCTGATGTACAGCGTATTTATTGTTTTGGCGATCAAATTGGAATAGATTCAAAATTTATGTTTTCATTTCAATGTAGCACCGCAACCAAAACTAAAATTGTAGCACATTTAGACTTAACAAAGTCTGAAAAAACCGAAAATTCCAGTAGCGGTCTTTGGCAAAAATTTACTTGGTGGGACAGCCTGAAAATCGTAACGATTAACCCTTATTGGAGCAAAACAGAACACGAGCATTATAGATATTTATGGTTTGATAGCACTAAACAAATGCTTTATTTTATAGATTTTGACTTGTAATTTGCTTTATAAGTTATTTTTAATTGTATAAAGATAGTAACTTTACTGTTTTCGGGTAGGCTCAGTAGATGATTGCTCAAATAGAAAGCATAGCGGCACAAATTCCTTTTGAAAAAAATTAACTCTTAATAATTATTCATACCTTCACGCGTTCAATTTACTATCAACTGTATGGGGCGGATAATCAAGAACACACTACACCAACAATCAAGAAATCTTCTAACATTTGGATGATGATTTTATTGTAATTTACACGGTAAACAATTTCACAAAACATAATTATTTATTATGAGATTATTTTCTCTACTTTTTATTGTTTTTTTTACAAACAATGTACTATTTGCTCAGATTTTTGAGCAAAAAAATGCTTTATCTACTTTCGGTAATGTCCGCGACCTCAATAGCGTAGATATGGACAAGGATGGTGCTAAAGATCTTTTAATCGCATCCGGAGGTAAAGTTGGATGGTTTCGGAATATTGACTCAATCGGCACCTTTAGTACAAATCCGGTATCGGAGACCGCGTTTTTAGGTACCAATGCAGTAAAAGCCGTAGATATGGATAGTGATAACGACTTGGACTTACTCGTAGCAAATGGTTCATCGACCAGTAACAGCAGTATTAGGTGGATTCCGAATACTGATGGCTTAGGTACACTGGGTACTGCAATAACTATAACAACTGCAACTAATGATCCCCGCGATGTGGATGCTGGTGATTTGGACGGCGATGGTGACATTGACATCGTTTATGCTGGATATGGAGAAGGGCGGTTTAAGTGGTGCAAAAATAATGGCCTAGGCATGGCATGGGGTACTCCAGTTAATTTGGGGAGCTCAGGTGCCACTTGGGCAAGATTAGTAAAAATTGCTGATTTGGATAATGATAATGATAGCGATATTATTGGGTTGGTATTTGCTAATTCTGGTTTTGCCCAGATCACTTGGTTTAAAAATAATGGGACAGGTACTTTTACGGCAACAACAATTGCCGGCCTAGATGGTAATAATGCTTTTGATTTTGTTATAGCAGACCTGAATGGGGACGGCTATAAAGATATTGTAGCATCTTACTACAACAGCAATGCCGTTTATTGGTATAGGAACAACGGAGATGGAACATTTGGTGACAGAACACTTATTATAAACTCTTTTACCAAAGCAATATCCCTACTTGCTAATGATTTTGATCAAGATGGGGATAACGACGTTATCGCCGTTTCATCTGAGCAGAATATCATTTTATACTTTAAAAATAATGGAAGTGGTGTTTTTGATGCCCCAGCCAATATTAACACCACGCTTACTTATGACTTTACAGTATCATCAGGCACCGATTATATGGTTACTGACGATTTCAATAACGATGGAAGACCCGATTTTGCAGCAGTTGGCTCCAGTTCGACAGCCGTAAAATGGTTCAAAAACAAACTCGTTTTACCCTTACAAAGTACCAGTTCTGGTAACTTTAGCCTAAGTTGCAGTAATAGCAATAATGGCGCGATTTACATACAAATAAAAGATGGTACACCTCCTTATGCCATTACTTGGAGTCAGTCTGGGATTTCTGGTGATACGATCACTAATTTATCACAGGGTATTTACTACTGTACCATTACAGATGCCGATATGACTACCATAAAGGATACTTTTATCATAACTGCTCCACTACCACTTTCCGCACAAGTTTTTACTACTTTGGCTTACCCCAATAACGGGTCTATTAGCCTAGTAGTAAGTGATGGTACAGCACCTTATAGTTATATTTGGGATACCGGTGCTACTACAGAAGCAATAACAGATATTCCTGCGGGCTTCTATTTTTGTACAATAACAGATAATAATGGCTGTACCCAAGTGATATATGAAATAGTAAATACGCTACCGCCAATTGTGGTTGCTTTAGATCAGACCAAAACATATCCTATATTCTGCGCTGGTGATAGTACTGGGGCACTAGCTGTACTGGTTGCTGGCGGTATAGCCCCATACGCTGCAGCATGGAGCAACGGAGACACCGGTCTTTTAATCCAAAATTTGCCTGCTGGCACCTATTTCTGTACGGTAACTGATGCCTTAGGCGGTACAGGAACGGCCTCACTGACGCTTTCAGACCCCACTTTTATCTTCGCTGCATTTAGCGTAACTAATGCAACGGATGGACTGTCAAATGGAGCCATCACCAATATTGTGGTTACTGGAGGCAATGGAAATCCTTATTCTTTTTTATGGAATAATAATGCCACAACTGCTTCCATCACTGGCCTCGAAGCAGGTACCTATACCTGCACCATTTCGGATTCTTTGGGATGTACAACTATCGAAACATACGTCGTCGATAATCTAGTGGCAACAGGAGAAGCCTTAATCGATACCCCAAAAATGCTTTTAGTCCCAAATCCTGCACACCAATACTGTACGATTATTTTTGATCAACAACAAGTGATTACAGAGGTAAAAGTGTACGATAGTAAGGGGAATGTCATCTTCCAAAAATCCAGCACCAATACTCCAGTAACACAAATTCCAACGGAATACCTGCCCGCAGGATTATATAATGTGGAAACACTTTCGTCGGAAGGAAAAATATATTTAAAAAAATTGATCATTCACCACTAAAGAACGTTGAAATAAAAAGAGTGCATGACAAAATCGTGGCATAATATTTTATTTACGCTAGATTATGGCTCAATTATGGGATAATTGTCCTGATTTCAATTCCTTGCCTCGATTTTGTCACACAATCAAATAAAAATGCTAAAAAAACACCTCACACTCCTAGGCATCACCGCGTCATTGCTACTCTTATTCATATCCACATCTTATTATCCCGGCGGTTCGCAGCAGGATAAAAACACCATTGGATACGATATGAAAAACAATTATCTCTGCAATTTATTTAACGAAAAAGCAGTAAACGGCATGGCCAATCCGTCGAGGCCGTGGGCGGTATTGGGAATGCTTGTACTTTGTGTCAGTTTTGCCGCATTTTTTATCCGGTTTTCAAAAAAAATCCCCTCCAGATCATCTGCTAATATCATTAAATATGCAGGCATCAGTGCTATGTTCTTCGCTTTTTTAGTCACCACTGCGTACCACGATTTAATGACCACGATTGGAAGTATATTTTATTTGCTTTCAATTTTTTACATATCTGTTCATGTTTTTATGTCAAAACTATTTTGGCTCAAGATATTGAGTATTGCTTGTCTGTTGACTTTGTATATTAACAATTACATCTATTACTCAGGCTACGGATTGGATATATTACCTGTCATGCAAAAGATCAGTTTGGGGCTTAATTTAACCTGGATTGTAGGGTTAGAATATTTTACGCAAGCGGAAGATTTCCGCCATAGCAAACGCCAATAATAGTGCCACATTATAATTTATGGATGTTAGCAAGGTACTCTCGCGTATATTGCCCCTTCATTAATCAAATAAATCAATACCTAACTAAATCAATATATTATAGCAACACAAGACATCATATTTCGCCATTTTGAAAAGTATATTCGGCTCAGTGATACACTAAAAAGTGAATTAGTCCAAAGAATAACTTTAAAAACCTTCAAAAAAGGTGCTATTATTCATAATGCAAACACCGTTTGCACTAAAAGCTATTTTATCCAAAATGGACTACTTAGGACGTATTTTATCAAGGACGGAAAGGAGATCAGTGAGTATTTTAGTAGTGAAGAAGAATGGGTAAATTCACCTAGAAGTTTTATGCAGCGTCAACTTGACATTTATTACATTGATGCTATCGAAAATACGGATGTTTTTTGCCTGCACGTAAATGACCTTGTTTATTTATTCGACCATTTTCCTGAAATGGAACGGTACGCTAGACTTTCTATGGGTGCGGTATTTGGGCATTTCATGGAACGAATTACTTCATTGAGATTTACAACGGCTAAGGAAAAATATATGCATTTTTGCACAACCTATCAAGACATTTACCACCGCATCCCTTTGGGTATGGTGGCATCTTATTTAGGGATTACGCAGGAAACATTAAGTAGGATTAGGTCAGAAAAATGATTTTTTGATATAGGTCAAAAGTTATGAATTTAAAAGCCAGGAACTTTGCAGTTCAATTTTAAAATCATTCAAAAATGAACATTTCAAAAAAGTCAGCCCTATTAATCATTGTATTACTTCTCAATATTTCGTCAGAAATATATGCACAAACCACGCTAAAAACACCAAATGTCGAGAGTGTACTATACCTTGGTAAGGGGAAAAACCAACCTTTAATTGTTGGACTAGGCGGTTCAGAAGGCGGCAATGCCTGGACGAGCGATTATTGGAAAAAGACAAGAGATCAGTTTTTAGAAAAAGGCTATGCATTTTTAGCCATTGGGTACTTTGGGGCAAAAGGAACGCCCGATACACTACAAAAAATCGCTATCGAAGATGTCTATAATGCAATTAAAAAAGCAACTAGAAATCATAAAATCAACAAAAAGAAAATTGCGATAGTGGGCGGTTCACGAGGTGCCGATTTAGCATTGCTGGTAGGTAGTCATTATAAAGACATAAAATGTGTTGTTGGAATTGTTGCCAGTAATGTCACATTTCCGGGTAATACCAATCATTTTTCTACTTCCAGTTGGACATTTCAAAATAAAGAATTGCCTTTTGTTCCTGTGAATGAAGCGGCTATTCCTTTTTTAATGAATGGAGATTTGAGGGGGACTTTTGAAGCCATGCTGACAGACAGTGTTGCAGAAAGCCATGCATTGATACAAGTCGAAAACATTAGAGGGTCAATACTTTTAGTTTCGGCAACAAAAGATGAAATCTGCCCTTCAACTCCTATGTCGGAGAAAATGATGGAACGGCTAAAAAGTAAAAACTTCAAGTACAACTTTGAGCATATTCCAATCAATGGCGGACACGCCGAGCCGCTCAAGCATTTTGACTTGATTTTTACTTTTTTAGAAAAGAATTTTGCTAAAAAATCCAGCGGTTTCTAATACAAAAACAGCCCGCACCCAAATCCGCCAAAAGAGATTCGAGTGCGGGCTGCATCGTTATTGGCTTATTGTCGGGGCGACTTTTTCTGTCACCCCGACAATTTAGCACAAGTTCAACAACTAGAACATCTCCACCCGATGTTGAACACCAGCAGAAACACCTCTGGCACTGGCCGCCAAATTTTCATTTACTGGACGACGTTTGATTTCAACTTCTACATTAAAATCTTCGGCACTCAAGTCCATACCTCGCTTACCCGTATCTTCGGGCATAGGTATTGTAAAAAATGCAGATGCCTCCAAATGGGTTTGGCAATTGGCACAATATTTTGTATTCCAACGACTTAATACCGCCTCCGTACCCAAACACTGCCTTTTTCCGTCGATCGTAGCAAACGCGGAAATCAAGAAAGAACCTCTAATCGGCCCGCGGTTGATATTGGATACTTTGATCGTTTTGGTTGGGCGTACCGGTTCTTCTATTGCCAGCGACCTTGATTGCACCGTATCTTCCAACGATCCTGGGCCATAAGTATAACCCAGTTGTTGTTCAATATTGACGCAATCATTAGAGGTAAATGTACGCTGCTCTTTGCCTTCCAATATGAACGGATTGAGCGGAGAGTCCATCGTTAACCAACTATTAGGTATCATACCTGGCGTTGGGCCTTGACTATCAACGGTATTGGTTCCTGGGTATTCTGGTATAATTTCCAAGGTATCAGTTTGGCCATGTTTTTTCTGCCATAGCCAAAATACACGATCAATAAAGCAGTGGTGAAAGTAGAAAATAGGATCCAAACCCGCAGTATCATTCTCGCCCATATCGCCATTCGCGCCATCAATAGGCGAACGATCTTCTGCATTTGGCCCTGTAGGTACATCATATCCCCCCACAGAGAGGTGAATACTATTGTGCGGAGACTCTAGGGGTACTACTGGTTTAAAATTCGGATCAGGATTGGGTATTCCTTTGGCTTGATTGTTCCATTCCGCCGCCGAAGTTGTGTTGGAAAA
>JBEAVK010000372.1:0-17004 GCA_041160955.1 Bacteroidota bacterium | reverse complement strand
GCCTGCTGTCGGCTTTACTTTTAATCGAACCATTAGGGAATTGAAACAATTCGCAGCACCTACGAGGCGAAGCAGCAGATATACTTTTAATCGAACCATTAGGGAATTGAAACTAATGATTATATCTTACCGTTACCGTGTTGGCTGCTCTTTTAATCGAACCATTAGGGAATTGAAACCAAATATTGTGGATTATTTATTAATCCAGCAAAATAACTTTTAATCGAACCATTAGGGAATTGAAACGTCGGATTTGAATCCGATGTGGGCGGCGACCTGGTCTTTTAATCGAACCATTAGGGAATTGAAACCGGGTAAAAATGGAAGCTCGAATCCGATTGTTTTAATCTTTTAATCGAACCATTAGTGCATAATCCGGCGCAAAGTGAACACTTTTGAGCGGTTTCAATACTACAATTCCGGCGCAAATTGAACACTTTTGAGCAGTTTCAATACTACAATTCCGGCGCAAAGTGAACACTTTTGAGCAGTTTCAATACTACAATTCCGGCGCAAAGTGAACACTTTTTTGGTACTCCATAAATTCAGAATAGTGCTTTAGTTTCATTGATTCATGTATGTTGTAAAAATTGACATCGCCTAATTTTTCCACACAAAAAAATCTTTAACTTTGTGCAATTATGAAACATAAACTCCAATAAAGAAGTCCTATCCCAACTACATTTTAACCCAAAAAAATAGAGACGTTGCAGCGCAACGCCCCTACCCATAATAATCATTTGATTTCTAACTAATTATTATTAGACATTATGCATAATTAGTTTCGTATCTATTGTTTTACAAATTTTTTCACCGCAACTATTTTTCCTTTTGACAATATTTGAAGAAAATACAATCCAGGCTGTAAATTATTTGCGCTGATGATTTGGCTTTGTAAGCCCGTTTCAACTGATTTTTCAAATATCCAACGACCAGTAATATCTGTGATGACAAAACGCATCTCCTCCGTTGCTGCTAAAGGTAATTCCACTATAAAATCTCCGGAATTGGGATTCGGATATAATCGAACCGAATTTATATAGGCTGGCTGGTCTATTGAAACAATGGAAGGGTCGCATTTTCCCTTTGCGTCGGCTTCATAAATATTATTGAAATCGGTGAAACTGACGCTCTTATTGAATATTTCCAACTCATCAATTGCAATATTCCACTTAGGATTTTGTGGATTATAAGCAATCCTGAGCGGCGCATTGCTGCTGGCATTTAGAGGCGCTGTTGATAACGTTATTTGTGCAAGGCTTCCCGATGGGGTTCCCGAATATAACGTTACCGTTTGGTTCACGGCATCCACAGAGACCGCAACAAAATTCCACTGCCCCAATACTATTGGTGGTCCGCTAAAATACTGCATGGTGGTGCCATTGCCAACACTGAGCGTCACTTTCCAATTCGAGAGTGTTGTACCTTCTACATTCAAATAATAACCCAACCCGGATAAAAACACGGCTTTGTGCACAATGGGCTCCGATTGTGTACCACCATTGGTGAAAATCCAAGCATCAATCGCAAAAGACCCGGAACCGAAATTGAAATCGGGATGGCTCGGAACTTCCAGATATTGAACCGGAGCTGCGTTGAATTCTAGTGCGTTATTCACCTTTCCAGTAATCACAGTTGGCCCCGAACCATTTCCAATGAATCCAGTATTGGGATTTGCATGATGTGGCCCCATAATATCGGTTGCATCTATATCGCCATCCATATCTTCCATTGGCCACCAAGAGATCATCCCGTCGGGTCGTGGCGCACAGCAGGCCAATTTTACAGAGTCCGTGAGTACTGCTTCATAACAAATCAGGCCAGTTATTGGATTAATTTCGAGAATTAAGGCAGTGATCGTATAGGTGCCTGGTGCAGTGTAAGTGTGCATGGGCATAGATCCATTTGGGAATGGCCCGAAACTCTGATTGCCATCACCCCACTGAATCCAATCAAAACGATGACAGGTATTCAGATTGTTCACATTTACGGTGGCTTTACATAAAATGCCGTCTGCGATTACATTAAACGCATTCTGCGCATTTGCTAGGAATTGTTGGTAGTTGGCACTGCAACACGGACAACCCTGCGAATAAATATAATACGTGCAATAACAGGTATCTGTACCACATATTGCACCAATTACCAAGGTATAAACGCCTCCTGTTGCGAAATTTGAATTAGGTATGGTCAATGAAAAATTAGGGGAGGCCACCATTCCGGGTATTGAGTTGGCAACTACTTGATTTGCAGGATCGTATAGATTCCAGAACATTGGCGTATTAGGAGGGCAATTGGTGCCCTGACACATATATATACCGGATAATCCCCAGTTGCCTGGTGCTGAACAATTGGAAATCAAGGAAGAATCTCCACAGGTTATCGGGATACTCATGGCGCCCTGTGCAGGTCTGTATAACATATTGGAAAAAGTGCCGCAGGTACAGCTCATCGTACTGGTACATGCCCTGAAACTAATATCATCCAACGCAAAATTATTACCAAAAAAGCCTGTAGAACCCGTTCTGAATTCCAATACAAATGAGCCGGTTGTAGGTGCCACCCAAGATGCACTCAGTTTTACCCAAACATCGGGTGATTCTGGCGTGGGCACTGTTCCCAAAGAATAGGAGGTGGATGAACCCTGATCCACCAGATAAGCTTGTACTATTGGCAGGACTGAATTGGTTCCGGGAATATCCAAATTATTGACCCATGCACACAAGTTATAACTGGTACCGATATTCAACGTCATAGGCACACTCCTCCATGCCGCAAGGTCAAGACTGGTATTTACATCGCCGTCTGCGACAAAGAAATTACCCGGAAAAGGTGCGGAAGGTGCTCCTGTGGTATGGTCAATACAATCCCATTCACCGGCGCACATGGCTTGCACATTTGTATGGTCGGCAATATAATAGCGTTGAGGTGAGCAAGATGCAATTTGCGCATAATCTGAGGTGAATCCCGTGAAACCAGTCGAAAAATTACCATTTTGGATCAATTCAGGCCCTGCTATTGAGCCAGCAGGACATTGGCAGCAATCGCCAACGACCACGCAGGCACTGGCAGTACAACCATTTGAATTGGTACAAGTGACGCAGTAGGTCCCAGGAATGGTAACTATGATTGAATTGCCGGTAGCACTGGTATTCCATTGACAATTTGCCCAAGGGCCATTACCTGCTGTGAGGGTGGTGGATGCACCCGGACACACTGTTAATCCCGGATTGCCCGTAATAAAAGTGGTCGGATTGGATACGGTTACAACAGTAGTTGCACTTGCGGTACAACCAGAATTGGTTGCCACAACTGTATAAGTGGTTGTGGTTGCTGGGCTTACTGTAATAGATGGTGTTGTTGCGCCACCTGGTGTCCAAAAATAGGTGCTACCTACGCCTCCATTTGCGGTTAAGAGGGTGGACTGTCCTTTACAGATGGTTTGATTTGGTGTAATAGTTAATGGTATTTGCGTGACATTTACGACAACACAAGTACTTGAGGTACAACCATTTGTATGGGTAGCAGTGACGCAATACGTGGTTGAGGTAGTTGGGCTAACGGTGATAAAAGGTGTTGTTGCGCCACCAGGTGACCAGAGAAAAGTACTGCCAGTAGTAGCATTTGCTGTCAGGGTAGTGGATTGTCCGGCGCATATATTTGAATTGCCGGAAATAGCCACAGATTGAAACGGTGGGACTGTTATCTGAACCTGCGTGGTAGAGCTGCAACCCGCCGCATCTGTAACAACGAGCGTCACCGTATAGCTTGTGCCAAATGTGGCATAGGTATGCATAACGCTTGAATTTGCCCCTGATACAATCGGAGTATTGTCCCCAAAATTCCAGGTATAAGTAAATGGTGCGGTGCCTATCAGCGCAAAACCATTGAAAGTGAATTTTCCATTACAGCCTGCCACGACATTGAAATCTGAGGTACAGACAGGTGCCATACACGAACGCATACTGATACAATCCAGCGCGAAATCATTCCCGCTACCATTTGTACTCGTGGAAAGTATCCTCAAGCGGTAATTATTGTTCGGATTGGCCGGTGTTTTGTAATCTAAACAGATGAGTCGCCAAGCATTGGGGTTTTCACCCAAATCAAGTGGCGATGATTGGGCTACCACCGCTCCCGTGCCATTATTATCTACAATTTGTAATATAATTTGCGGATTTGAAAAATTTAGATTAGGCCGAACTAAATTGTTTACTAAGGCACTAAATTTATAATCGGTATTGGCCAAAAGTGTTACATTCTGAAACCAAACGGCCGTATTTGCGGCAGTTGAGCCATCTACAACCATAAAATAGTCGGTATTGGGGTTTCCTGATTTCCCAATAGCACCCCAAAAAGAACCATTGGCAGCGGTAGCCAGTGTACCGTTCATAATCGCAAAATGACCTGCACCAGTACCACCCGCGCTGTAGTTGTACTGAGAACCATATCCTACAAAAGGAATGGTATTGGAAAAATTCCCATTGGTTACTAAGTCTGTCCCTTGGTTATTACCTTTGGGACAACAATCCTTTGGTACCGGAATAATGGGAAATGGGAAAGGAAACACTTTTGAGCAGGATGCTTGCCCACCCAATCCGGTACTGGTGGTAAACACGTGGTTCACAAGTCCTGAAACGCTAAAACACAGTGGAATAAATCCCCCTTTTACAATATAATTTCCCGGTGGCAATAATCGGATTGTATTTGCGCCCTGTGGTTCCACTTTCCAGCCTGTAATCAATACGTCCCAGTTCAACAATTGACCGGTATCCACTTTGATATCAATATACGGGAAACAAAATTCGCCGCTGTTCTGAACCGTGAGAAAATACTTGGACGTGTCATTCATTCCAGGTTGTTCATCAATATTTACATACAATGAATCACAAGTACAGGTTGGGCAGTTTCCGAAATTGCGTACCGCCTGTTGGCTCGCGGCCAAGTTGATCAGGTATTCTCCGGAAGCGGGCACACTACTCGTCCAGCCTGGCGTGATAGCCTCTCTACAATAATACTGACCAGGAGGTAGATCGTAAAATGCGTAAGTACCCGTATTATCGGTGGTTGTTTCTGTGATCAATACATTGTCAATATTATACAATCGAATCATCCAGTCAGGTACCATTGCTTGATTGGTAAAGGCTGCCTGGTTGCATTCTCGGTATTTCACGCCACTAATCGAGGCATTGGTAGGAGCAGGGCAGGATTCTAGGACTGGTGGTGGAAACAATTCACATCCTGTACCAGGCGGGCAATCATTGATATAAGCGACCGAAATGGAGGTCGTGAGGTCGTACGGCAATGTAAAAATCACGGGGCCTTGGTTTCCAAGTGGCAGAAACCCCTGATTATGAGATATCCATATTTCATTGGAACTGCTAAAATCGAGTTTGAACCCTGCGGCAGTATTAATGGTAAAAGTTGAAAAGTTGCCTTGATTCAGCGCCAATCGGATTTGGGTATAACATTCGGTGGTATTTTGGTATAACGTTCTGTATTTGCAAGGTTCAAACTGTTGGAAATTGAAACTCATTTGAGTACATTGTGCATTTACTTGGACGATGGAGCACATACTCAATAAGAGTAACAATAAAAATTGGTTACGTTTTTTTCTAAAAAAAGGCTCGGAGATTGACCCATCTACCGTTTGCTTGAAAATCTGGGAGATAGATTTTTTAATTGAAAAAAATAAATTGTCATTCATATCTTTTCTTTTTAAATTGTGGAACAATGTTCATGTATCCCTCATTTTTGAAAAAAGTAACCATTGTGTTCAAAACTTTATTAGATTTATTGAGGTGGTTATTGTTTTCTAGTTACTCAACGGCTTGCTCAAAACCATCGTTGAATATTGCGCCTAAATTGGCATTATTGAGATTTTCAAGTGCGTGTGCGTACTGTATTTGGGCTATTGTCGGGGCGACTTTTTCTGTCACCCCGACAATTTTGTTGAAATTCATTGCTTGCGTAAATAAGACATCAAGCCCCGATTTTGTCACACACTCGAATGATTTAAACCAGCAAATATTATTTAAACCAAAATTTGGAGTCGTAAAAAAAATGTCCATAAATTTGCGTTAAAATTATTCGTCAAGTCAAAAACTCATCTCAAATATTTGCTATGCTGACCAATATCCTTATTCGCCCAGCCGCTCGTGGCGGCAAATACCTCGGTGCTGATGCTGCAAATGCAGAAAACTTCAGTGCGCATGTTTCCATCGAAAACCTGAGTTATCGATTAGTCGTGGCCGAGGGATATGTAAACACCCTGAATACTAATCCTGGCCCACCACAAAGTATTATGAGTCCAGTAAGCCGCGCCAATCCATTTGCAACAGATCCCAATACAGTAGGACTTGTATTGCAAGTCGATATTGATCGGCCAACTGATTTCCGTATTTCGGTGCGTGGGCCTCTGAGCCATCCCGATCAGGCACGTACAGCACAAGCCGAAATTACGGTCTTGCCCGGTGTGGATATTGGTCAAAATGTTTATACAACACAAGCCATAGAGCCTTCGTACCCCGAAGGTTTGGTGATCGAGATTCCAGGGCTTTGTATCAGTGGCGTTGCCGCCGATTGGGCCGGAGCAACGGTTCATTGCTTTGCAAAAGTGACCATGATGTGCGGCTGCCCAATCAACGATACGCCCAATTGGTTTTGGCCCCCCAGTGATTTTAACATACAATTGGTCACTTATATGAAAAGCGGCAAGGTGCTTAAATATGACTTAAAATTCGATACTACTCCAAATATTGTCAGTTCTTTTTCAGGCCAATGGCCCAATCAATCTGATACAGATGATACTGTGGAAGAGGCTTGGTTATGGGCAAGCGAACCCAAATTGGGGAATCAGGGAAAATACAAAATCTTCCCAAAACTATAAAAACAGGCAATTATTCGCCAAAACACGCTTAATTCGCACTCAAAAATGGAAATTTTTCCTGAACTATATACACCTAGATTAAAATTAAGAAAAATTCAAATAGAAGATATTGACGCGTTGGTCAAATACGCCAACAATAAAAAAATATCGGATCACATTGTCAATATCCCATATCCTTATCGCGAACCCGACGCGGTGTTTAGGATTAGTTATGTGGTACAAGGTTTTAAAAATAAATTACGTTATGTGTTTGCCATTATTCTAAAAGAAACAGCGGAGTTTATAGGTGAAATTAGTCTGCATTTCGATAATGATAAACAAGTGGCTCAATTGGGTTATTGGATTGGTGAACCGTTTTGGAACCAAGGTATCGGGACGGAAGCGGTGCAGTCCATTTTAAAATTTGGTTTTGAAAAACTACATCTTTCGATCATTTTTGCAACTGTTCACGCTGAAAACGGAGCATCAGCACAGGTTTTGGTCAAAAATAGCATGACCAAACACCATGAAAATGGAAATGTAATTAAATACGTACGCACCAAAGAGGACTATGATGCGCAGCAAGATGAGGCTAATACTTAAACGGGATTAGGTTTTGTGCAAACATTCAACTATCTCCAAGTGACCCAATAACAGAATTGGCCTATTGTCGGGGCGACTTTTTCTGTCACCCCGACAATTTAGTTGAAATTGATGGTTTGTCTATAAAAACGTCCCATTTTTTCAAAAGATTTTACAATGCTGGCCAACGAAATTTCAAAGTTGGCTCAAAGAGGGATTAGTGCAAAATTGTCGGGGTGACAGAAAAAGCCGCCCCGACAATAGGCACATTTGGTTTATGGGACGCTTCGGATTACTAATTATTTGCTCAATACGATAAAAAGTTTAGCGACTCTGTCGTTGGGATATTCTTAATCTGACGACATTAGGCTTCGAGTCACGCCGACACTACATTAAAAACCACTCCATTACCATTTTTTCAAACCCAATAATCGTTCGCCCAGATCATTCAATACCGCAGTTTCGTAACGGGTTTGCTCCCAATTACGAGGATCGCCCGGGAAAGCATAACCTTGTGGTGCAACTCGGTTTTTCCATGAATTGACACGCCAATCTCGCAATTCATCATTGTCTTCTTCGGCGGGCATCATCGAAATATATTGAGCAATCCGTACCTTATCCTTTGAATTATTGGCGCGAATGCCATGCGGCTGGCTGCTATTAAAAATCAATAAATCGCCTGCTTCCAATTTGGCTTTTACAAAGTGCTGCTCAAATCCTGTGGTATCGGGTTTGAAACGGTTTCTATCTTCTGGTTGCGTCAATTTCCAGGTGTCGTAAGTGCGGAAAAGTTCGGGAATACACTGGAAACCACCCATTTCCTCATCCAACTGATCGGCAAGCGCCAATACACCCTGCACATTTTGCGGTTTGGTTTCTGGGTCGTAATCCCAATGGATAAATGCTTTATACTCGTGTCCCGGGCGCAAAGGGAAATTCAAATTAGCGCGATCTATCGTTACCCATAGTTTTTCAGTACCCCAAATATCCACAAAAGCATCGTAAACGCGCTGCATTTGGCGGTTATTCCATAAGTGTTGATTGTTATACACTTCTACCATACCCGTATTGGTAAGTTCTTTCATTTGCATTTCAGCGCGTGGCGGTGCGTACCAGGTTTCGGGGTTACTGGGGTCTTTTTCATCAAATTCCCAAAGAAACGCTGCTGTCTTTAAGGCTTGCTCACGCGGCACTGCATTTTTGATAATGACATAACCATTATTGACCCAAAAATGCCAATCATCTTCGCTTAACACCCGTAAAGGCGCGCCTTCAGCAAGGGAAGTTCTTAAACGAATTTTACTACTTGTGGCGGTAGATGGATTACCCGGAATATCTTTATGGGCATTGTTGGGCACCATCGTAGCGGCCATGGTTTGCATGTTATTTTCCATGATTGAATAATTTATTGCTGTGAAATGATGGACAAAGGTATCTGGTTTCAAAGTCGATAGACAAGTACTAAATTTACTATTTTTTGAACAATATTGATATTTTATGTATTTTTACGACAAAAAAAATGCTTAAAATACAATTAGAGGCTATAAAGCCCAATAATAATAGTTCGTTTCATTTGTTGCGCAACCCAAGATTGAACGATTTTTACTTTTGGCATTTTCACCCAGAGTACGAATTGATTTATATTGAGGGCGCAAATGGCAGGCGGCATGTTGGGGAGCATATTTCAAGGTACGAGGGGAGCGATTTGGTATTTATAGGGAGCAATATTCCCCACCTCAATTTTGATTATGGGGTAAAAACAGACTACCAAAAAACGGTTTTGCATATTCAACCCGATTTTCTGAGTGAAGCATTTTTAAAAACACCTGAATTGGTACATATTCATCAATTGTTTGAAAAATCGGTGTATGGTATTGCTTTTTCGGGAAACACCAAAGCAATAGTAGGCGAATTACTTCAAAAACTACATTTATTGACGCCTTTTGAGCACTTTTTGGAAGTTTTACGCATATTTCAAATATTGGCCAATAGCACAGAAATGGAACTATTGCACGATGTACCCGTAAAAAACCAGTACAATAAAAAGGCACAAGAGCGACTAAGGCTTTTGTACCGTTTTATTGATGAACACTACCAACGCAGGATAGAAATTGCGGAAGTAGCCAGTTTGTGCAATATGACTGAAGCGGCGTTTTGCCGTTCTTTTAAACAAATGACCCGACTTACATTTACGGATTTCCTCAATCATTACCGCATCAACCAAGCCAAAAGATTGCTGATGCAAGACAAAAACATCAGTGAAGCCTGCTATGCGTGCGGATTTGAAAGTTTATCGTATTTCAATCGGGTATTCAAAAAAATTACGCGTGAAAATCCGCTTCAGTTTAAAAAACAATATTTTGGGGATCGGTAATTGAAATACCCCTAAGTAAGCGCATTACGCACCAATGGCGCCACTTTTGTCCCAATTAATTCGATAGACTGCATCAGTTTCTCATGCGACAAAGCGGCATTGTCCATTTGAAAAGAAAACCTCGAAATACCCCCCAAGTCTTCGCTGTGCCGAAGTATTTTAGCCGCTATTTCTTCCGGGCCACCCACTGCCAATGCGCCGTAGGTGCCATTTTGAGCATCGAAACGAGCACGGGTAACGGGAGGCCAACCGCGTTCTTTGCCAATTCTTGTAAAGGTTTCGGCATAACCCGGATAATAATCCTGAACGGCTTCATCCGTGGTATTGGCCACATAACCTAAGGAATGTACGCCCACTTTTAACTGCTCCGGCGCATGTCCTGCTCTTTTGCCCGCCGTTCTGTACAGATCCACTAAAGGGCGAAATTGGCGCGTTTCGCCACCAATAATAGCCACCATAAGCGGTAGCCCCAGCGTACCAGCCCGCACAAAAGATTCGGGTGTGCCACCAACGCCAACCCATATCGGTAGCGGATGTTGAATTGGACGTGGATAAATGGATTGATTATGGAGTGCTGGGCGAAATTTTCCAGACCAAGTTACCGATTCATTATCCCTAATTTGGAGTAAAAGATCGAGTTTTTCCGAAAATAATTCATCATAATCGTGCAAATTCAACCCAAATAACGGAAAAGATTCAATAAACGAACCACGGCCTACGACCATTTCTGCCCTGCCTTTTGAAACCAAATCTAGCGTTGCGAAATTTTGGAATACCCGTACTGGATCGGCAGCACTCAATACAGTTACGGCACTGGTGAGCCGAATACGATGGGTACGTGCTGCAGCAGCGGCCAGTAAAATGACTGGCGCGGAATCCAAAAACTCTTTGCGGTGGTGTTCTCCGATACCAAATACATCCAATCCTACTTTATCGGCATGCTCAATGCGTTCGAGCAAATCAGACAAAGATGCCATGCTATTGTTGGTTGTGTCTGTGGAGGTTGCGGCTGCGGCAAAACTATCAATGCCAATTTCCATATTATTTAAACTGAGTTGAAAAATGATCGGATACAAAAAAATGATATAGCACCATGAGCATTGTATAATTTTGAGAACAAAAGATACATGGCTTACACTACCATTAACCGTGAAAACTAAACAGGATTCATGGAAGAATGTTCTTTGGCAAAATGGGGCAGCAACTATAGGAATAAAATTTAAATAAAGATACAGATTTGGGGAGATGATTTTGTCACTATCCAGGCATGAAGAGGGCGTTTAATGGTGCTAAACAACCGATGAATCATCTTATATACAACGGTTGCAAACGGGCCTATTGAATCAATATACTTGAACCACTTTTAAAATCAAAATAAAATCATCCAAATATGCCCGAATAAAAATTATAA
The DNA here is from genome assembly GCA_041160955.1 of Bacteroidota bacterium. Lineage (GTDB taxonomy): Bacteria > Bacteroidota > Bacteroidia > Chitinophagales > Saprospiraceae > M3007. The sequence goes on along the minus strand of JBEAVK010000372.1, from coordinate 5,769 downwards.
TTGTACATTTGTCCAATGAGATCGTGTAAATAATAAGTTATTCAATTTGGATGGGTACTTTTTGCAGTTCATCTGAAGTTTCCGCCCAAATAAATACACTACTGTTTACACCTTATTAAAATATAATTTTTTAAATCAACTTTATTAATTATGAAAATTCCTTGGTGGCTTGTACTACTCGTATTCGCGGGTTTTTCGTATTGGAGCGTTAATTACTGGCACTGTTACAAGTGTGAGTGCTGCAACGGTGCCATACCGCCCGAGATTGCCCAAAACATTGGTGCTCCATTATTCAATTGGAGTGCTGACAAACCTAACCCCGATTCCAATTTTCTGGCCTGGAAAAAGCGGTTACTTTCTAAAGGTGGTCAAGGCGATACCTTGGTTATCACAGGATTGTATCGTACGGCTGAAGCATTCACTGGTAAAGATGGTAACCTTGGTCTTGTGCGCGCAGCAGCATTGCGCACCATGATGGCTCCCGAAATGCCCGAAAATCGCATCCGGTTATTGGCCAAAGCCGTCAGTGATGATTGGTCGGCCAGTGGTGGCCCTCGTCAATCGGCTACTTTTGATTGGTCTAAAATGATCCTTAAAAAAGAAGCAGGTGCTATTATCGAATCTGATAATATGGTGACCTTTCTATTTCCTTTCAATTCAACGGAAAAGGATCAAGATCCCGCTGTGGACGATTACCTAAAAAAGATGGTGGAACAACACAAGGCACTCACCACTACTTTTGAAATATCTGGTCATACAGACGATGTGGGTGAACCCGCAGAAAATGTCAAACTAGGTTTAGGTCGTGCCAATTCTATCGCTAAAATGTTGATTGCCAACGGTATTAATGCAGCCCGTATCAAAGTAGATTCCAAGGGCGAAGCAGAACCTATTGCGGATAATACGACAGAAGATGGTAGGCATCAAAATCGACGGGTGACGATAAAAACCATGAAATAGGTATTTGGACACAATTAATTACCATTTTGGAAGTGTTTTTCTTACGTTTATTCTAACAATTTTAACAACTCAGATATGTTTTATAATTTACTTTTTTCTACTTTTCGGGAAGATTTACCCGTAGGACTTGCGCTTTGCATCGCTCCTTTTTTATTGGGCTGGCTATTTTCTTTTTTATTTCACGGTGTATCGGGGCTGCAACAACAGGTAAAAACCTTGACGCAAGATAAATCCCAACTCGAAGAGCGGGTTAAAAACCTGGACAATACACTCACGGAAACCCGCATGAAATTATCACAATGCGAAGCAGAATTGGAGTCAACGTCCGCCAATTTGCGCAAATGCAAAAATGATTTGATGCTCGCCGAAAGCGAAAGAAATATGTTAAAAGAACAGGTAAAAGAACAAAAGAAATAAGTGTTTCTTTGGGGAAATAGAAGAGGTGTTGTTCAATGGGAGAACGGATGGAACGGATTTTACGGATTAGAGCGGATTGATTCAAAAAAATCCGTTTAATCCGGGTGATCCGTTTCATCCGTTTTGCTATCCTGTCTTAGTTTTGATCCACATGGGATATTGCTGTAAATATAATAGCCCGCCTTATTGACGAATTGCTTCCACCGGATCCATTTTGCTGGCTTGCCGTGCAGGAATCAATCCAGAAAGCATACCTACAATAACTGATGTAAGAATACCAAACAAAATATTGCTAAGCGACAGGGTTATTTCGAACTCGAGTACCTTAGATATAATGAGCGTAACGATCCAAATTAACAGTAAACCCAATAAACCGCCAACAACACAGAGCAATACGGCTTCTACCAGTATTTCGAGCAGAATAAACCAACGTTTGGCACCTAGCGCCATTTTTATACCGATCAGATTGGTGCGTTCCTTGACGGATACAAACATAATATTGGCCACAGAAAACATGCCCACCAATAGTGCAAAACCACCAATAAGTGCGCCTGCAAAATTGAGGACGCCAAATACGCCATCGAATAGATTACTCAGAATAGAAAGGGTATTTAGGGCAAAATTATTCTCTTCTCGGGGTTTTAATCGGCGTTCAGACCGTAATACACCTGTAATTTCGTCTTGCATATCGTCCAGATTAACACCGGGTTTGGCCTGAACGCACACACTAGTTCTTTCAAACTGCCCCTCTTTTCGTACATTAAAACCACGACGGGCGAGGTTAAATCCTACAAGGACAGCTTGGTCAAAATTAAAGGGTTTGAGTAGGTCGTTCCCTGATTTTTTTAATACACCAATAATGCGTAGTTTTCTACCACCTACATTGATTTCGCGGTCAACAGGATCAATATCCGGGCCAAAAAGACTTTCTGCAATTTTGTCGCCCATAACACATACATCTGTACCGGAGTGGTATTCAATAGGGTTCATAAAACGCCCATCATTGTTAAATTCCAGGTGGAACAGGTCTTTACAATCTTCGGTAACACCCAGGAAAAAGACATTTTCTACGTTAGAAGAGTGCCATTTTACGGTTTTTGAACCTAGGAATTGCCAAAAACCTACTTTTTCGGCTAGTTTTAGTCGTTCTTGGAGTGCCTCAAATTCGGTGAAGGAGAAATTGGGTCGGCGCATCCATTTCCAGTAATTATTACCGGGGTCTTCGCTCCAGGAGAATTTTTCGATATAGATTACATCGTTACCGAGTTTATTCATGGAGTTGCGAATATTGTCTTCCAGTGAGTTGACCGCACTTTTTACTCCAATAATACAGAATATACCGATCGTAACACCCAGTAACGAAAGGAATGTGCGTAGTTTATTAGCCCACAGTTGTTGTAGTGCTTGTGCTGCGCCTTCTTGTATAATACGTAAAGTTTGAAACATGGAAACAAATGTACTTTACAGCGTAGGTCTTTACAGCATGTTTCGATAAAACAGCAAAATAAATATATAAAAGTGCCTTAATTCGCTCTTTACCATGTTTTTTCTACCATAAAAGTCAAGAAAAAAATGAACGTAGCGTGGACATTTTTCACCACATAAGTGCACACAATGCGTAGAGTGTACATTTTTTCACCACAAAAGTACACAAAAGGACACAAAAGCGTAGCGTGGACATTTTTCACCACATAAGTGCACAAAAGGACACAAAAGCGTAGCGTACACCAGTATTTTGGATAAAAAAAGGCGTAATCTACGCTTTTGTGTACTTAAAAAAAAGCGAAGCGTCCACTCTACGCTTTTGTGTACTCTTGTGTACTTTTGTGGTAGAAAAATCGTGTACGCTACGCTTTTGTAAACTCTTATGCACTTTTGTGGTAGAAAAATCGTGTACGTTACCCACTATACTTTTATGTTTGAAAACAAAGCACGCTACCCCCGTTTACTTCCTTTGTCATACATTTGTGGTAAAAAACACGCTATGGATAAAGCATGAAATATATCATTCTTTTTTTACTAACATCATGCTATGTACAGGCACAAGACGTAAAAGACTATAATACAGCCTTTAATAACGCCATTGCCCTAGGTTTCAAGATGGATATGCCACTAGATACCGTCAAAACCCTCTTCAAAACAGATTTTGAAGCCACCCCAGATAGCAGCGAGATTAGAATAATTTACCAATACGACCCCAAGCAATACGGCCTCGACAATATCACTTTTTACTTTGACCAAGATGGTAGCCAACCCCTATACGCCGTATTTCTTCAGTTCTCCAATCCTGATACATTAGCCGCTTTTTGTCAAAAAAAATTGGGCACGCCAGATCATCCAGGCATGGAAGAACATTGGATCATTGCCCTGGATCAGTACGGCACAGCCACACTCTTTTGGCGCGATGAAAACTTCTTGGTAATGGCCACCAACCTACCAGAAACCGAACTATTTGGGATGGAAAATTTCGACTTGGGCAAAGTCTTTATTGACGAACATGTAGCAGAACAAAACGGGGGATGGACAGGTAACGAAGCAGAAATTGTCATCGACAGCGTATTTGGGCCGCCCGATAAAGAACTGACCACCACCATCAATACCATTATTGAATACGCACTCATCGATTTTGAAGGCATGAAAGACGATCCCATCCCCGGTAAAATGAACGAATACCAAACCCTACTCTCGCTCAGCGAAGACCCCGAAAACACCATTATCCGAAAAAACGTAAATAATACTTGGCGGCTAGAATCCAAAATAGCCACAAAAGTACCCTTAGAAGAGGCGCAAAATACCTACCACGATATGCAAACACAACTGGAAAAACTAGAAGCACTGGAGTATCGTTTACTAAAAAAATCAGAATATGCTTCCAATACAGCCAATACTTATATTTGGGAAATAGAAAGTTTAGACGGCGAAAACCTGGGCGTAATCATGAAATTACAATTATACTATTCAGGGGAAGAGGCATTTTCGGTACGCTTAGAAGTAGGTCGATAGGTAGTCAGTTGGGAATAAGTTGCAGCAGATAAGGACCAAATACCATTATTCCAATAATTGCAGCACCCATAGCAGCCAAAAGCACTGCGCCAGCAGCCATATCCTTCACTTTGCCTGCCAATGGATGGTAGTCCGGCGATACCAAATCGGTAAGGTATTCAACCGCCGAGTTCATCGCCTCCAATGCTGTAACCATAAAAATACACACGACTATAGCCATCCATTCTAACTTGGAAAGACCAAAATAAAACCCTAAAACAACAAGTAATACCGTAGCAAAAAGGTGAAACTGCGCATTTCTGTGATTTTTAAAAAAATCTACAATACCAGCCCAGGCAAAAACAAAACTGCGAAAAAAAGCGCGCATTAGAAATAGGCATTTTTAGAGTATAAAATCACATGACCGATGGGCGATTTATCTTGCATGCCACCTTCTGGCGAAAACCGCTCATGTACCAAAAAACTAATCACCGCACTACACGCAAAACAAACCAATAACAATCGAATTTCGTTGAAAAACAAAAATATTAAACCCAATAAAAGATAGCCCAAGGAAATATACTCCGCGTCAGTAACTGTAATGGTAGATTCAAATAAGCCTAATAGACTAGCCATAGTATATAAAGCACCTAACCAAAGGAGCATTACTACTATACGTCTTATGAGTTTCTTTTTAGAACTTGCAACCATCATTAACACAAATGTACATAGTTTTTTGTTTAAAGCCCATAAATAATCCTGTGAATCAATTGTTTAGAATACTATTGACCTCTAGCAATAAGATTAAAATACCTCTAGGAATAAGATTAAAATAAATGTACAAATTTGGCGGCTTTATTTTACCACTCTTTTGGTTATCCATCCGTTATTTAGCACTACTAAACGCCCTTTTCATGCCTTAATAGTAACAAAATCATCTCCCCTAATCTGTACCTTTAATTCTCATTCCAAAAGAAAAAGAGCGTGAATAAAAAAAAACAAAAAAAGATTCAGATTTCTAAATATATGCTTACCTTTGCGCCCCGAATTAATTAATTCAACTGGAGAGATGTCCGAGTGGTTTAAGGAGCACGCCTGGAAAGTGTGTATACGGCAAAACTGTATCCGGGGTTCGAATCCCCGTCTCTCCGCCACCAAGTTTTATTAGGTATTGCATTAAAAGTACTTTAATAAACATTTAAAATTAAGAGGCTGTATCAGAAGTATGGTAATTGGTCTAAATACATAATCTTGGCCAAATAAAATATCAAAAAAAGCCCCGATGGAGTGTCGGCGTGAATTTTATTCACGCCGACACACCGCTCAATAAAAATTTTATTTTGTTGGCATTTTTGATCCCGTACTTATTTAACAACCTCTTTATTTTTTAAAGCTTATGCAATGTTCCTA
>JBEAVK010000239.1:0-12741 GCA_041160955.1 Bacteroidota bacterium | reverse complement strand
GCTCCGGGGTTCCTGAATCCCTCCTTTCCTCCCGGATACGCAAGGGTTTATGAATGGAATGGCACATCCTGGATACAAAAAGGAACTGATATTATTGGAGAAAGCACTGGTGATAATTGTGGCGGATCCGTTAGTTTAAGTGACGATGGTAACACGATTGCCGTTGGTGCATATACGAATAACGGCGGTGGTGCTGCTGCAGGTCATTGTAGAGTATTTGCATGGAATGGCTCCTCCTGGGTACAAAAAGGGGCGGATATTGATGGTGAAGCAGGGAATGATTTTTGCGGAAATTCAGTGAGCATTGGTGCCAGTGGCAATATTGTGGCAGTTGGAGCTGCGGGCCATGATGGCGGTGGAAATGGATTGGGCCAGATACGTGTTTTTGAGTGGAATGGTTCCAATTGGATACAAAAGGGCGCAGATGTTTTTGGTACTTCAATAGTACGCGGATATGGAAGTGAACTTTCATTATCTGATGATGGTACCACTTTTATAGGAAGTGGCTACACCTCGTCGAATGGCAGTATCGGCCATATTAAAATGCACAATTGGAACGGAACCAGTTGGGTACAAAAAGGGGCGATTTTATCAGGAGATGGTGGAAGTGATTTTTTCGGCAATGCATCAGTAGATATAAATGGAGACGGATCAATGGTTATTGCGGGGGGCTTATCAACTGGTGGTTCGGGTTATGCCAAAGTCTTTGACTTTATCGGAGGTGCATGGGTACAACAAGGCCCGAATATTCAAGGAGAAGCATCAGGAGATCAGTTTGGAAGGTCTGTAAGTATAAATAGTGACGGAAGTATTATAGCCATAGGTACGCCATTTAATGATGGCAATGGTACAAATGCCGGTCATGTACGCGTTTTTCAAGATGCCAGTGCATTGCCAATAACGCTTGAGTATTTTGCTGGAAATTACTCCAATAATGCTGCAATATTAAACTGGAAGGTTGAAAACCAAATCAATTTTTCCCATTTTGTAGTTGAAAAAAGTTTGGACGGTACCGTTTTCAACGGTCTGAAAAATATCAAATTAACTGATTCTGAATTTTACAATCATAAAGATACAGACTTAAATAAATATTCAATACTCTATTATCGTCTTAAAATGGTGGATAACGACGGAACATTTTCATACTCAAATATCGTTTCGATTCGTACAAATGGCAAAAACGTAGTAGGTATTTCTCCAAATCCAAGCGCAGCTATTTTTACCCTTACTGGTGTAAAAGACATAGAAGACGAAACTTTTACAATAATGAATAGTGTAGGGCAAACCATGCCTGTTGTTATTCAAAATAATGGGCAATTCGATCTGTCTCCTTTCCCTTCAGGAATATATTATTTGCGGATAGCAAGTAGCGGGCAAGTGATGAAACTGGTAAAGGAGTAGTTGTTGGATTGATTTTTTTCTAATCCTTTAAATAAACGGAATACATTTGCACTATGCATCAAACATCATTTTACACTTGGCACCACTTAGCCATTCAAAGCAAATGGACACTGCTCCAAATGCTGCTCTGCTTGCTTTTCAGCCAGACCATTTTGGCACAAGGCCCACCCGGCTACACCCTCTGCGCAAGTGAAAACCTGAGTTTCACCTTGCCCGCCAAAAGCCACGTTGCCTATGGCGCGGATGGCAAGTTCAAATACTTGTTTAACCAGACGGGAACAGTCACCTTCAGTAACGATTTTTTTGGCGGTGATCCCATTTTTGGGGTTCGCAAACAGGGCTATTACAAACTCGCCGACGGTTCAGAAACGCCTGCTATTTTAAGCGCGGCCTTGTTAAAACTCAAAAACCACATCACTGGAACCACCCTTTTGACCGCTGCCCAACTCAACGCGACGGCAGACACCATTCAGCAAAACATCTTCGTCATCGCCGATACGATTACGGTGGTTTTGGAGGCTTTCGATTTGGTGGATTGCTATGAAACATTGAAAGGCGCCATTTTTTTGAATCAAAAAACGCTCGGCGGCTTCCCCAACGAGTTTGGCGCAACGGACGGTTTTGAACTCGAACGGGCGGTCTTTTTGGTACAGCAGGGCATCATGGATTATATCTATACGCCCCAAAGTATTGAAAAATACAAGCCGATTCTGGTCGGTCGGAAGTTCAAAACTGCCGATCATTTTCCCGGCTTTTGCTCGCCCCCCGCAGACCCAACGGCTACTTTTTCGGCAAAGATCAACGCGACGATGCCAAAGGAATACGGCAAACGCACCGCGTTTTCATCCACACCCGCCCGGCGACCAACCGGTTTTTACCTCGCCCCGGGCAGCCTCGGAAAGGTGAAAGTGCCAGCATCCTTGGTGAATAAAGGTTTTAAAATTCTGGTCGGTGCACATACCTTCGAGCGGACGGGCAACAACCCTTGCCGACGTTTTTTCCGGGTGACGAATACCTTCCAAATCAACGACACACTGACCGAAATCGTCAACCCTTTTGGCGGCGGCATTTATATCATCGTGCCGTATCAAATGTATGAAGGCGTGGTGGATATTCAATTGACCAACGTGGTGCCCGCGCCGTTTTTTTCCGCCAAAATTTCGGACAAAACGACGCTCCAAAACTGGCTTGATGTGCAGCGAACCAACCCCGCGCCCTGGGCCGATTTTGAAACCGACAAATACATGATGCAGGTGCCGCGCAGTTGGATTTACAATTATGCCGATCCGGTGACGCTGATGCAGGACTGGGACAACCGCATGGATGTGGTGTCAAAACTGCTCGGTTATCCGCCGATTCGAAGCAACACAATGCTGTATTTGCAGATTGACGTGGACATCATGTTCAACGGCTTCGGTATCGGCAACCCGCAAATCAACAATACCTACAACCCGGCGCAGGTGGAAAACGGGAACAAAAATCACTGGTTTTTGACTCCTGGCGCGGGTTTTTGGGAAACGGAATTCCATGAAATGGGTCATGCCCAATTGTACAGCAAATTTCCGGGCGAAGAAGAAGCAGCGGTTAACCTGCTTTCGGCGGCGATTTACAACCGCCTGTATGGAATGGATCTTGACCAGGCGTTCGGCGAATCGAATTTCAATCAGCCCTACATCACCCGCGACCAGGCGGCGATGCACTGGATGGTCACGCCCAATTTCCGCGCCGGAAACCCGATGGATATTTCCAACACGACCAAAGACGAGGTGCGCTACCAACATCGCGGCTATGGTAAATATATCGAGATGGCCGCCCTTTTTGGCTGGGAGGCACTGGACTCCTTTTTCCGGAAAGAGAATCTGGACTTTATAGCCCAAGCACCAGGCGATGGGCTGTCGGAAGTGGACAGCCGAATTCTGCGGTTTTCAAAGACCACAGGCGCGGATATGCGCCCGCTCATCCATTTCTGGGGTGTGCATCCGCAGAACGCGGCAGCCCTCAAATCGCGCATCCAGGCCGAAAACCTGCCAGCCTCCAAACTGATTTGCGACCGCTTGACGCATTACAAAGCCATTCTTCCGGCCAATAATGCCCAGTTCGTGGCGCACGGCAATGTCCTTTTGGGCGGCAGCATCCCGCCGGGCGGCGACCCGGATTATGGTTCCGGTTGGTACAACATCTGGAAAAACCAGTACAACACGAGCCATGGCACGTTGGGCAAGCAAGCGTTGCAGAACATCATTGACCTCTATTTTCCGGGCGGTTGCCCTGTGGCAGCCCCTGCGCCAGTCGTAAGCGTAACCAGCCAAAGCATTTGCCCCGGACAATCCGCGACCCTGACCGCTAGTGGGGCCATGTATTATCAGTGGAGCAACGGCGCGACGGGCAACACAATCACCGTCAGCCCAGACGCCACCACTACCTATACCGTTACAGGAAAAACGGCGGGCTACGCTTCGTTGCCCGTTTCAGCCACCGTGTCGGTAAATACTGTACCGACGATTTCGGTCAACAGCGAAACCATCTGCGCCGGGCAATCCGCCACTTTGACCGCAATCGGGGCAAACGCTTACGCATGGAGCACAGGCGAAACGGGCAACAGCATCAGCGTCAGCCCAAGCGAGACCACCACATTTACCTTGACTGGAACGACGGCGGGATGTGTTTCTGATCCAGTTTCAGCCATCGTGACGGTAAATAAAGTACCGACGGTTTTGGTCAACAGCCAGACCATCTGCGCCGGGCAATCCGCCACCTTGACCGCGAACGGGGCAAACACTTATACATGGAGCACAGGCGAAACGGGCAACAGCATTAGCGTCAGCCCAAGTGAGACCACCACTTTTACCTTGACTGGAACGACGGCGGGCTGTGTTTCTGATGCAGTTTCAGCCACCGTGACGGTCAACGCTTTGCCGATTATAGACTTAGGAGCAGATATTGTTTTGCAGCAAGGCCAGCAAACTGTCCTCAATGCCAATGGCGCAGACTTGATCTATTTATGGTCTTCAGGTGAAAACACGCCAAGTATCGTGGTCAATGTGGCGGGGACTTACTCGGTCACCGTGACCAATGCTGCCGGGTGTTCTGCAACGGATGCTGTTTTGGTCGAGATCATCAGTGTTACTAACGACCCACGTACACGGTATCACATCTTGGTTGCGCCCAACCCGGTGCTGGACATCCTCTTGGTAACATGTACAGGAAGTTCGACTTCATCGGCTCAGGTGATAGATAATCTGGGTAGGGTGCTGGTGCAAGACAATACATTTGAAGTGGACGGGGCAACACGCAGACTGAGTCTTGCGGCATTGCCTGCCGGTGTGTACTATCTACGAATGAGCAGTGATAAGTTCAGCCAGACCATTCCGATTACAAAGCATTGACATTCGCAATTTCCTCAACCAGGAACGCATAAAAGATAACGCTTTTTAGCATTTGAAAAAATGAGCCACTTCATTTTGGGGAAGTGGCTTGTTTTTTTGCCTGCATAGGAAAAGATTGAGCCCTCGTCAGGGGTATTAAACCAGTTTCTTACTCAATTTGTGCCTTTATTCTACTACGATTCCTTAGTCTTCAACAACACCTTGTATATTCCCATTATTTGACATCTTAATTGCCTTCAACAGCAGTGCTATTTTCATATACTTCGAGCTTGGAATATCAAAATATTCGTACATTCTTCGGAGTGAAGATCCGATACCATCTACACTCATATATACTCTATCGGCCAGATCCTTATTGGATATAACCGGGTCTTCAAGTAGTATGTTTAAGACATTCCAGTCCGTTTCATTTATTTTTTTATCAATTGCCTTTTCCAATTTTTCTTTGTTTAAGTCACCATTCTTTTCCATTCCCACTACTTTGCCCGTTTGTTTCTTCAAACTATTTAACTCCTGAAGTAGTTCTTCACCTTTTTGCTTTTCTTGGATGATTTTAGTTCTACTGTAATACAACAAAGCACCTATTAAAATAAAAATAAACACAACTATTCCAATCAATTTATTTCTATAGTTGGCCTTTAATTCCAATTGGCTTTCTTCACTTTCAACATCCTTTTTAAGCAATTTATCGTCATACTGTTTCTGAATAACTTGACGCATTATATCAAGTTTAAGTTTTTGGGTTGCAGCACTATCTGCATACATTTTGTGCTTTTCATACATTTCTAGGGACTTATCGTACTTACCTTGACCTTTGTAACAACTATATAGCAGCTCATACAATTCAGATTTTATAGCAGGAGAAATTTCTTCATTTAATTGGCTGAGTAAATTTTCTGCTTTTTTTGTTGCGACATTTATATCATCATCAATACTTAGTTTAGCATCAAATATCAATCTATCAAACAGAAACGGATTATTATTCAAGTCTCTACCTATTTGTAGGCTTTCATCTAAATAGAACCTTGCTTTATTTTTATCTCCTTTTTTTAGGTAGGCTTGTGCTAATACGAAGTAGGCATCTGATTTTGTACGCTGATTATTGTCTTTTTCAAGTAGTATGACGGACTCCTTGGCAGTATTTATAGCCATATCCAATTTCCCCTGCATTAGATATAAATTACACATACCTGCTAATATATATCCTGTGGCATCCATTTTACCATTCGATCTATATATTTCAAGCGCTTTTTCAAAATGATCTAATGCTAAATCATAGCCTTCTAAATTTGTTAATTGAATACCAATATTATTGATTGTTACTGCTTCATTCTCCCATTTGCCCGCCTTTCTAAATATATCCAAACCCTTGTGATAGTAATTAATTGCCTCCATGTGTTGACCATCTACACTAAGAATACTGGCCAAATTAACATAATAAGTAACTAGATTTACCTCGTCATTTAGTTTTTCTAAAATTGCAATAGCTTGCTTTACCGATTGGGTGGAATTTTCAATATCTCCCTTCATGAAATAGGCATAGCATCTTTCGTTTAGTGCTTGTGCTACTTCCTTTTGGTTATTAGAATGCTTAGCTAATTCTTCGTGTAAATATGTCAGTTTTAGGGCATCATTAGGTTTAGCATGCGTTTGACTTTTATAATATTCTTTAATCGCTTTTATACGAATAGAATCCGGCGTTGATTCGTTCTGCCATATTAAAGGCAGTGAATCTTGGCCTAAGATACTAGAGGGCAGGAGCATATTAAATGTTACTATTACAGTTAACCAAAAAACTATCCGCCTTATTTGCATATTTTTAATTTTAAATAACTACAACAGTTCGGTAAAGAAATCCGTTGTAGTTATCAAGTGCATATAAATAAAAATGTTAAAATATTGTGTTTATAGTACGAATCATCCATTAATCCTTGGCGATGAGTACCGAAGCAATCACGAGCGCAATATTGCGAAAAATATCCGAGTTGAACAAATGGCTGTGCGATTTTTTTTCCTCCTGGTGGTAGTCAATCTCAAGGTATAGCCGTAGATAATTCGGGTAATATCTATATTACGGGCTACTTTGGGGGGCTGTTACCTTTGGAACCACAACCTTAGTCAGTTGGTAGTAATGAATTATCGAGTTCAGGAGCCGATGCCTTTGTAGCGCGATACGCAGATTTTGTACTACCCGTTGAATTGGTATCATTTAAAGGTCAATATAAGGAGAGCATAATGGGTAATTCGATCTGTCTCTTTTCCCTTCGGGAATATATGCGGATAGCAAGTAGCGGAGAAGTGACGAAACTGGTAAAAAAGAAGTCTTGTCCCGGAACATTAGCATACATGATTGGGATACTCGGCTACGCGTATTATATCATGATCATATTTGCCTAAATAAAAAAAATTGTAACGATGAAGAATTTCTAAGGAATATTTAAAAAAGTATGTTCAACTTTTTAGTGTGCTAAAAATTAAACGTTTAAGTCATGTTGATTTTGAATTTTAACAAAGTTGAAGTCCTCATTTTCCATATTTTAATGGAAGCGAGGGTTCACTGTTTTTTATAATGCCCCCAAAAAAAAAGCCGACTTGTTCCAAAACAGAACAAGTCGGCCATTGGTATCCCTCGGGACAATACTACTATTTTGTCACAATCACACGTGCCTGTAAAATATTGGCATCGGATCGGATCGCTAACATATAGTAACCAGAAGCCAGATCCTCGTAGCGCAATTCTTTGCGCAATTGACCGGATCCAAAATCTACTGTTTCCATGCGGATGATCTGTCCCAGGGTATTACACAAGACCAATTCTACCTCGTCTTGCGGTAAACCATTCAACTCGATATAAAACAAACCGGTATTCGGGTTCGGGTACAATCTGAAACTTTGCACCCAATCGGCCTCCCCTGTTCCTGTCGTGATATAGATGATCTCTTGTGTATATTTCGCAACTCCACAAGCGTTGGTTGCCGTCAAAACAACTGTATATGAGCCATTTTGAGCATAAGTGTGGCTTGGATTCACTTCTGTACTGGCAGGGCTACCATCACCGAAATCCCAGTAATAAGTGGTAGTACCAACCGAATTGTTCGCAAAGTTGACTGTACCATCGAGGGTATCGTATGTAAACAACGCCTGAGGATCTTCCAAAACTTCTACCGCGCCTTCTTGCGAAACTGCATTAGAACCAAATACATTGGTTGCTGTCAGGATCACTTGGTAAGAACCAGCAACAGCATACGTCACCATTGGATTTTGTGCAGTCGAAGTAGGCGGCGTGCCACCTTCAAACGACCAAGACCAAGCAGTTGGGCTTCCAACTGAAGCATCCTGAAACTGAACGGTCAAAGGAGCACAACCTTGCACTGTTCCTGCTCCACCAATCGTAAAGGATGCGACCGGAGCCGTACCAACAATAGAAACCGTTTTTACAACCTCGTTTGTGCCACATTCATTGATCGAAACTAAGGTAACCGTATAAGTTCCTGTTGAAGCGTAAGTGTGAGCCGGGCTAACATCCGTACTGGTTGAGTTATCGCCAAACGACCACAAATACGTGGTGGCATTCGTTGACTGGTTGGTGAAGATAGCGGAGAGTCCACCCGTCTGGAAAATGAAGTCAGGTGTAGGCGTTCCATTAATTACCACGATATTGGTCTGTGTGGCCGTGGTACTACCCGCACCATTGGAAGCAGTCAATACAGCATTGTAAGTACCAGGTGTAGCATACACAATTGTTGGATTGGGTTGGGTTGAACTCGAAGGTTCGCCACCGGGGAACTGCCAAAGAAAATCCGTCGCGTTGCTCGAAGAAGTATTCGTAAATGTAGCCGTCAGTGGCGCACAACCTGTATTTCCAGTTACAGTGAAGCCAGCATTCGGAGGGGTCTGAATCACCACAGTAGCAGCAGTGCTGACCACTGTACCACAATTGTTGGCAGCCGTCAGTGTGGTCGTGTAGATGCCGTCTGCTGTATAATTATGGGTCGGATTTGTGTCGGTACTGGTCGTCCCGTCACCAAAATCCCAAGAATAAGTAGTAGCACCAACTGAAGTATTGGTAAAGTTGACCTTACCACCAAGGGTATTGTATGTAAACAAAGCCTGAGGATCTGCCAAAACTTTTACCACGCCTTCTTGCGAAACTGCATTGAAACCAAATACATTGGTTGCGGTCAGGATCACTTGGTAGGAACCAGCAACAGCATACGTCACCATTGGATTTTGATCAGTCGAGGTGGACGGTGTACCCCCTTCAAACACCCATGACCATGCAGTTGGGTTTCCAACTGAAGCGTCCTGAAACTGAACGGTCAAAGGGGAACAACCTTGTACTGTTCCTGCTCCACCAATCGTAAAGGATGCGACCGGAGCCGAACCAACAATAGAAACCGTATCTACAACTTCATTGATACCACAGGCATTGATCGTAACGAGGTTGACGATATAAGTTCCAGTAGTAGCATACGTGTGGACTGGACTGGCTTCCGTACTGGTCGAGTTGTCGCCAAATGACCACAAATACGTGGTGGCATTCGTTGACTGGTTAGTGAAAATAGCGGAGAGTCCACCCGTTTGGAAAATGAAATCAGGTGTTGGCGTTCCATTCACTACCACGATATTGGTCTGCGTGGCCGTGGTACTACCCACACCATTGGAAGCAGTCAATACAGCATTGTAAATACCCGGTGTAGCATACACAACCGTTGGATTGGGTTGTGTTGAACTCGAAGGTTCGCCACCGGGGAACTGCCAAAGAAAATCCGTCGCATTGCTCGAAGAAGTATTCGTAAATGTAGCCGTCAGTGGTGCACAACCTGTATTGCTGGTTACAGAGAAGCCCGCATTCGGAGGGGTTTGAATCACCACAGTAGCGGTACTGACTGCTGTACCACAATTGTTGGCAGCCGTCAGCGTGATCGTGTAGATGCCGTCTGCTATATAAGTATGGGTCGGATTTGCGCCAGTATTGGTCGTCCCGTCCCCAAATGCCCAACTGTATGAAGATGCCTGTGTTGTAGTATTGGTAAACTCAACATTCGCCCCGACAACACTCGTGCTAAACGCAGCTCCCGGCGTGCTGTTGACAATCACAAAACCCGTCCGTGTCTCAGTTGCGCTGCCTGCGCCATTCGACACCGTCAAGGTTACAGCATAAGTGCCCGGAGTCGAATAGACCACACTTGGATTGGCACTAGTAGAAGTAGCCGGCGATCCACCCGCAAATTGCCAATTGAAAGCAGTGGCATTCGATGATGATGTATTGTTGAACTGAACAGCCATCGGTGCACAAGCGATATTTCCGGTTGCTGTAAAATTGGCTATTGGTGGGGTCAAAATGGTAACAGTCTGGGTACTTGTCGTGGTACCGCAGTTGTTGCTCGCCGTGAGTGTGATGGTGTAAACGCCATCCGTAGCATACACGTGACTTGGACTATTGGTAGCATTGGTGTTACCGTCCCCAAAGTTCCAGCTGTAAGATGTAGCATTGGTTGAAGTATTGGACAATGAAACCGTCGAACCATTAATATTGGGTATAAAACCTGCCGCAGGTGGCGCCAGCACTGTTACAAAATTTTGCTGAGTGACGGTAGAAGAACCGGCGCTGTTGCTTGCAATCAATGAAACACTGTAAACCCCGGGTGTTGTATATTGGACAGAAGGATTGGCCAATGTAGAGGATGCAGGCGTCCCGCCGGCAAACTGCCAAAGAAAAGTGGTTGCATTAAACGAAGATGCGTTGTTGAACTGGACAGTCAGAGGCGCACAACCTACTTTCCCTGTTGCTGTAAAATTGGCACTTGGCGGAGTAGGTTTTAAGGAGATTTTTTTTGCATTGAGTATATCACCAGTATATTTATTTACGATCATAACGATGACTTGTGCTTTATCCATATTCTTAACTACACTGGCAGGAATAGGGTCAAATGTGTAAGAATAAGTACCCATGGGCACCTCTCCAGTAGGTAAACTATTCGGGTCTCCTAATAAATCGCCACGTGATAAATATCGCGCTACATGATCATATCCCCCAAAGCCAGTTGGATTTGCCGGATTTTGCGCCGTGGCAAAATTAAACCCATTGTTTACATTACTTGGAAATTGTTGTGTTCCATTTGAACCACCGGCATAGGCATTTGCTTGAAACCAACCTGCGGTTGTTCCGATTACATCGTCCTCGACAATCACACATGAAAGGCGATAATCTCCGTGAATGTTACCAAACCATTCGGTTTCGCCCAATACGGTTATCTCATTGGTCGAACTGTTGAAATTGAAAGATAGGTTTTTAACTTCACAAGGTGCTGCGTAAGCCCTGCGTGTATTAAACTCTGTCAATAAAGTTCCTATGCCACCGTTAAAATTAGATTCATTGTCCCTGTCAAACATTGCACCCGGGAAACCACCTCCTTCCATATAAGTTCCGATCAGAAAATCGTAATTTTGAACTTCCATAGGGTCGCCACTATGTACCGCAACTCCAATAAATTGAGGTTCTTGTTCCAAATGCCCCATACCAACAGCTCCTCTTGGACACCATCCGCACCAGGTTCCCGTTCTTTCTTCAACAACTACATACTTTTGGGGTACAAAATCTAAAACAGTAACTGGTTTTTCGTAGCCATTGTTTGAGGGATTGGAGTCAGCCGTTGTGGTCACTGTTAAAGTAAGCAATGTTTGGGGACTCGCTTGAGCATTCCATTGATTAGTACAGGTGAACGAATAAGTGCTATTTGGCGCGATGTTTACATTTAGATTTTCAGAAACTAGTCCTGAACCATCGTTCCAGGTAACGGTGAGCGTGGTAACCGGGTTTGTTCCCACATTGTGAACTGTTCCTTCTATGGTTTTATTTCCTGGTGTGACATAGTAAGGCATTTTGAAATCAATGAACTCTATGTCCGTTTGCGGCCGCACACCGGGGGAAAAACGATGATACAAGTCATCTGCCATCGTAAAGTCATACCCAGAGGTGACAGTTACTGAAGGAGAAAGCGGATCAGAAAAGGCCAAACTCGAATTGATTTGAATGCCAACGGAAAGTGCGGATGCCCCACCAGCGCCGTTCCATTGGTCAACAAGGTAGATATTGTTTGACCCTTCTTCCAACACCATTGACCAAGTAGATAACTTGATTGCTCCGGTTGAACAAAATGAGAACGTAATCCAATACTGTCTATTCCCAGGATTTCCAAAGGTCTTGTATGAAATGAAACTCCAGTTGTCTGTGGGTTGCAGTCCCCACAAACAAATTGAATTGTTAGGTATAGAAGCGGATGGCAGCGCACTTGGAGTTGACCCTGGAACGCTTGTAGCAGCAGTGCTGAAAGTGAGCACCCCTGTTGAAGATACTTTATAACTGTTTACCGGACTACCATTAAATACAAACGTAAAAGGTAAGGTTTGTATCGTGGACCATTGTGGGGTTGTGGTGGTTCCGAAAATTGTTGTCCAGCTAGGGTCAGTATCTAGTTTGACATTCACACGCTCCTTATTCAAATTTTTTGGTGAGTTGCCAAGAACAGTAGTACGGTAGTACTGGGCTGAACTAGAATAGGCAAAAGAGAGAAAGGTTAAAATAGCAATTGCTGTTGAGAGTTTCATCACATTTTTAATGTATAATCAGCAATTCTCGATATTAGAAAAAATACAATTCCAATAGGCTTAAAACGGATTTTTTCGCTGAATATAGATTGTTTTAGGTTAGAAACGCTTGAAAATTTAAGCAAAAAGCCCTTTGAAATCATGATTTATTCTAATAGCGAGAATGGCTGACGTATGGTTGTACAGATATTGAAAAGCGTACTATTGTTTTACAATTCTAATGGTTTTATCATTCGTTTTTACAACATAAATTCCGCTCGGCAAATGGCTAATGTCATTTTGACCATTCAAAACCTGTTGAATATATTGCCCGTTAATATTATAAAGTCTTACTTCTTGATCT
>JBEAVK010000235.1:0-4148 GCA_041160955.1 Bacteroidota bacterium | reverse complement strand
CCGTTGTTGCCATTGCTGTAAGAAAAGACATTGGCTGCACCGAAGTCCTCATTAGTAATTGCATCAAAAAAGGATTGAGTAGTTCTTATACTTGCATCAGATACTACGCAGAAGTCGTAATTTTGGATGGTATTGGGGTCATTTACATTACACAAATAGTGGAGGCCTAAATCATCGTCTCCATTTTTACCATTTGCCAAATTACCAATATTTGTTCCTTTATAGTAGTTGAACCTAAAAACATGACTTATGGATCCGAGGTTTTTAGCAAGTGAACCCACTTGAATAAGGCTTTTATTTGGTTTTCCAATAAAATCATTACGTTCAAACAGTAATGTTGGTATCTTATTTTCTACCCAAGCACCTATTTGTACAAAACTAGGTTGACTGTACTCCGAAGGATAAGTAATAGGAAGACTACCCAAGGTAAATAAATTATCATTTATATCTAAGTCAATTGGGCTATTTGCGTACAAGCCTACATGGCAGTTAGTAAAAGTATTGCTTTGAACAACTGAGCCTCTAAATCTGCTACGATTGATATAAATACCCCTAGTAAAAATAGATAATTTCATATAAATATGTTTTGAAGGTGAAAATCGAAATTCATACTTTTAACACAACCAATCTTGTACACTCTACAAAAGTCGGGGAATTATGCCTATTACACGAAATTATAATATTAATTTAATGTAAATATTTCTTACACTTTGTCAATACACTGTAGTCAATAGCATATTATACTGCTACACACAATTTCAATTTATACTAAATGTGTAGTAGTAGTATGTCGAAAAAAAAAATCCCCCCAAAAACAGTTGTCTATAAAAACTGAACCTTCTAATATTTAACCTATTTTCACTTTTCCTCCAATGCAATTTTTCTTTACTCAATTTTAATACCCAAATTTTTTCATACATTTGCACCCATTATTCCAAAGTGTTTACAACTATGACCATTTCTGCGCTCACACCTCAAAACTCACTCAACAAAGCTTTCCGAAAGGTAAAGCCAATCCGAACAGATATTGAGCGGTTTAAAACCAATCTTATCCAACTCCTCGACCATAGCAACGACTCCGAATCCGAGGAATTTCATAAGAACCTCGTATCCGATTTCTTAAAAAAAACGTGGTACGAGCCGCGCCATTTTATCAATACTAAAGGCCGTAACGATCTAGTCATCCACAACGGCGATAATGCCAAATCTTCGGTTGGGGTAATTTTGGAAGCCAAAAAGCCTACTAACAAAACCGAAATGCCCACCAGTTCCCGCCTTAATACAAAGGCTTTTCAGGAATTGGTACTGTATTACCTCCGCGAGCGCATTAACGGTAAAAACCTGGAGGTCAAACGCCTTATTATTACCAATATTTATGAATGGTATATTTTTGATAGCGTTACTTTTGATCGCCTTTTTGCCCAAAATAAAAACCTAGTCAAACAATTTCAGGACTTTGAGGAAAAACGATTGGCCGATACCAAAACCGACTTTTTTTACAAACAAATCGCCGAACCGTTTGTCGCCGCCGTAGAAACAGAGGTCGAATACACCTATTTTAACCTCAACGATTACCTTGTTCCCCTCCGAAATGCGGATAAATCGGACGATAAAATCCTGATTGCACTCTATAAAGTACTCTCGCCCGAACACTTGCTCAAACTCCCGTTTGCCAACGACAGCAACAGCCTCGACCGGCGGTTTTATGGCGAATTACTACACATTATCGGCCTTACGGAGTACAAAGACGGTGGTAAAAAACTCATCGACCGCCATAAAGTGGGCGAACGACACTCGGGTAGTATATTGGAAGATACCATTATTCAACTCGATAGCCTCGATAAAATCAACCGACTCTCGCAGCCCTTGCAATTTGGTGCCACCCACGCCGAACGCTTGTTCAATGTGGCACTAGAACTGAGTATTACCTGGATTAACCGTATCCTTTTCCTCAAACTCCTCGAAGGCCAACTCGTCAGTTACCACAAGGGCGACCGCTCCTATACGTTCCTGCACAGCGATAAACTCCGCGAGTACGACGACCTGAATGGCCTGTTTTTTCAGGTATTGGCCAAAAGAAATGAAGAGCGCAACTCGGATGTGCGCACGGATTTTGCCAAAGTGCCGTACCTCAATAGTTCGTTGTTTGAACCCACAGAGTTGGAACACCAAACCATTTTTATCAGCAACCTCAAAGACGATAAAAGTATCCCGCTGCACCGCCAAACCGTACTTAAAGACAAGCAGGGCAAAACCGAAACGGGTACGATGCGCACCCTCGAATACCTGTTCCGCTTCCTCGATGCTTATGATTTTAGCAGCGAAGGTGCCGAAGATATTCAGGAAGATAATAAAGCCCTCATTAATGCCTCGGTGCTGGGACTCATCTTTGAAAAAATAAACGGCTACAAAGACGGCTCTTTTTTTACGCCCGGTTTTATCACCATGTATATGTGCCGCGAAACCATTCGCCGCGCTGTGGTGCAAAAATTCAACGAAACCAAAGGCTGGAACTGCACCAACCTCGATGAACTGTACGATAAAATAGAAGACCGCACCGAAGCCAATCGTATTGTGAATAGCGTCCATATTTGCGACCCCGCCGTGGGTTCGGGCCACTTTTTGGTATCGGCACTCAACGAAATGATTGCCCTCAAAAGCGATTTGCGTATCCTGCAAGACCGAGATGGCCGCCGTTTAAAAGAATACAGCGTGGAAGTGGTGAATGACGAACTGATTGTGACCGATGGTATCGGCGGTTTTTTTGAGTACATACCCAGCAACCGCGAGGCGCAGCGCATACAAGAAACCTTATTCCACGAAAAACAAACGATTATCGAAAACTGCTTGTTTGGAGTGGATATTAACCCCAATTCGGTAAAAATATGCCGCCTGCGCCTGTGGATCGAACTTTTGAAAAATGCTTATTACAAATCCACCAATGTGCTCGAAACCTTACCCAATATCGACATCAATATTAAATGTGGCAACTCGCTGGTGAGCCGTTTTGCGCTGGATGCCGATCTAAAAAAAGCACTCAAAAGCCTCAAATACGATATCAGCACGTACCGCAGTTATGTGCGCGAATACCACCAAGCCACCAATAAAGACGTAAAACGCGGTCTGAATGACCTGATTAACCAAATAAAATCCGATTTCCGCACCGAAATAGGCCGCAACGACCCCATGCGCAAGCGACTGGACAAATTGGCCTCCGAACTGTACCACCGTTTTACGGGTAATTTCTTGTTTGAACCCGAAGTACCGTATGGCGAAAACCAAGGTGATTTGGACAAAAAACGCGCCACCGAAAAGGACAAATTAGAAAAAGAAATTGAAAAAATAACCGCCGAAATGGAGGCCGTAAAAGCCAATCGCATGTACGAAAATGCATTCGAGTGGCGCTTTGAGTTCCCCGAAGTACTCAACGATGAAGGCGATTTTGTGGGTTTTGATGTGGTGATGGGGAATCCGCCGTATATCCGGCAGGAGGAATTGGGCGATTTGAAGGGGTATTTGCAGCAGCATTATCAAATATTTGCTGGTACTGCTGATTTGTACGTGTATTTTGTAGAGCGCGGTATGCAAATCCTGCGGGAAGGCGGCGAGTTTACCTATATTTTGCCCAATAAATGGATGCGTGCGGGTTATGGCGACAAATTGCGCCAATTTGTGCGCCAACGCAGGATTATGGGTATCAGCGATTTTGGAGATTTGCCCGTATTTGATGAAGCCACTACCTACCCGTGCGTGTTGGAATTGCAGCGTAACCCGGCCACCGATACCTTCAAAGCCGCCAATATTCCTACGCTGGAGTACCCGCGTGGTTTGCGCAATTATATACGAGAAACGGCTTTTGACGTGAATTTGTCTGGTTTGCAAGACAGCGGCTGGACACTCACCAACCAAGCGGTACAGCAATTGCTCGAAAAACTCCGCAACAGCGGTAAACCACTCGGCGAATACGTAGAAGGTAAAATTTACCGTGGCGTATTAACTGGCCTCAACGAAGCATTTGTCATAGATGCCGCCACCCGCGACCGTTTGATTGAAGAAGATCCAAAAAGCAATGAAGTGATTAAGCCGTTTTTGGCGGGTAGGGATATTAAGCGGTATCAAACGCCTAAGAGTGATAAGTTTTTGATTTT
>JBEAVK010000231.1:0-18405 GCA_041160955.1 Bacteroidota bacterium | reverse complement strand
CCTCCAATCACCTCAAACCCTGATGGAATAGTTCCACTAATCGTAACATTTCCAGCTGGAGTACTACATCCTCCATTTCGGCTAAAATTAATTTGAAGCGTTTCATCTTGACCGCAATCCGTAACAAGACTTGTTCTGTTGGTCGTAATTGATACAGATGCAATTGCGATGGTAACGGTACGGGAGGCCAGTAAGTTGCTTCCTCCAGGGCCAGCACATGTAAGGGTAACCGTAAATGTACCACAAGTAAGATACTGATGAATAAAAGTGCTATTCGTAGAGTTGTTCTCACAACCATCCCCCCAATTCAGAATTAAAGTGCCGTTTGGACAGCTTGCAGAAATAGTGGCACTCACAAAACCATTCCCCAAATTAGTTACTGTGAGTTGACCAAACAATGTCATTGAGGATAGATAGTAAAGCCAAATAAGACAAATAAGGGGCTTAAATGATTGAAATAATCTGTTTTTCATTACCTTTGTGTTGAATTTATGATCTACTCTGTTTGTTTTACCTGACCATTTCGGTTATATCAGGGACTACGACGAGTCGGTTGGGAGGTAGTGGTTGCAGCCACTGCCTCTTTTTCTTTATTGATTACTAATTGTTGATTTTTAGAACGATTGGTTTCGGCAATTCTTCCATTACACACCTTTCTGTTTTAGAAAAATCGACTTTGTATATTGCTGTGCTATTCCCACAGTTGCTTGATTCTAATAAATTGACTGGAAAACACCCAACAGGCATCCATAAATTAAAAACAGAAAAGTAAATAACAGGCATAATGATCTAAAATATTGAAAATTGTGTGTAGAGATAAATGATTGTGAAATCATTGCAAATATATAGCGATATACCGATCTTGCCAAATTAATTAACACTTTTCTTAAAATTGCCTAATCCCCATGTTTTATCGTATCTTATTAATGCTTAAACCTTAAATACGCTCATGCAAATCACTAGGCATTATGTTTACAAAACCTTTGCAGTTAAGCAAAACGTTCGCACCAATATAATTCAATCTGCCCCCTACCCTCAAGCCAATTTTTCACGTAACTTTGTGCACTAAAAAAATCACCACATCATGCGTTTATCTTTCCTACGGAAGGATGCCGAAATAAAGGTGCAAATAATTAATACATGACTAATAACAAAAAAAAAGCCGTCATCGTAGGTGCTGGCCTTGTAGGTTCACTTTGGGCCGTATTCCTCGCACGCCGTGGTTATGAAGTAGCCGTTTACGAACGTCGCCCGGATATGCGCGCTAAAGGCTACCTCGGTGGACGATCCATTAACCTAGCCATGAGCGAACGCGGCTGGGCTGCGGTGGAAAAAGCAGGTATCCGACCGCTCATCGAAAAAGTAGCCATCCCAATGCCCGGACGTATGATGCACGCCATAACAGGCGATACCAGTTACCAACCTTACGGCAAAGACGGACAGGCCATTTATTCCGTGTCGCGGGGCGGCCTCAACTTGGAATTGTTGCGCATCGCTTCTACCTTTCCCAATGTTTCCTTCTATTTTGAGCACAAATGTGACGATATTGACCTCCATAACGAGACCATCACATTTGAAGACACCAAAAACGGCACCAAAAAAACGGTCGAATCACCACTCATTTTTGCCACCGATGGCGCATTCTCCGCAGTGCGTTATGCCTTGCAGCGTACCGATCGCTTTGATTACCAACAGACGTATTTGGAGCATGGCTACAAAGAACTGACCATACCAGCACTCCCCGATGGTACACACCAAATACCACCCAATGCGCTGCATATTTGGCCAAGGGGCAATTTTATGATGATTGCTTTGCCCAATGCCGATGGTAGTTTTACGTGTACGCTGTTTTTACCTTTTGAAGGCGAAATATCATTTGAACACCTGACGAATGATGCTGCGGTGGTGGATTTTTTCCAGCAATATTTCCCCGATACCTTACCCATAATGCCTACACTGACCACCGATTTCTTTGCCAATCCTACATCGTCGCTCATTACCTTACAATGTGCGCCTTGGCAATGGCAGGGTCGTGTATTGTTGCTCGGCGATTCGGCACATGCGATTGTGCCCTTTTATGGGCAGGGCATGAATGCTGGTTTTGAGGATTGCACCATTTTGGATGCGATGTACGAGGAATATGGTGGCGATTGGAGTAAAATGATCCCCGATTTTGCTACGCGCCGCAAACCCGATGGCGATGCTATTGCGGAATTGGCATTGCGGAATTTTATCGAAATGCGCGATTTGGTGGGCGATCCAATGTTTTTATTGCGTAAAAAAATAGCCGCTATGCTGCACGAACGCCACCCGTCGTTTTTACCTTCGTATTCGTTGGTGACATTTTCTAATACGCCTTATCACCAAGCATTGAAGGAAGATGATCGGCAAAATGCGTTTTTTAAAGAAATATTGGCGATTACAGGTATTGAGGAAAACTGGGAACATAACCCGGAAGTAGAAGTTATTTTTCAAAAATGGTATTAAAGATGTTTGATATCCACCAAAACCCACAAGCCTCAAAAACACTACCCGGCGAATTCTACCACCGTCCCGATCTTTTTGAAACCTCCAAAGAGCAGATTTTTGCGCGGTCGTGGCAAATGATTATTGGCGGTGAGGATTTAAAACTGCCCAAAGAAGTGCTTCCATTCCGCTTTATGGAGGGTTTTATCGAAGAACCTTTGCTGCTGTTGGCAGATGAAGCCGATCAGTTGCGTTGTATGTCTAATGTATGTACGCACCGGGGCAAAATTTTGGTGGAGCACCCCGGTCGTTTAGAGCGTAGTAGTATTGTTTGTGGTTATCACGGCAGGCGTTTTGATCTCAATGGCGCATTTGTGTCCATGCCGGAGATGGAAACTGCGCTTAATTTTCCTTGTGCCGACGATCATTTGACGCAATTACAAGTACATCGTTGGCGGCAATTGGTGTTTACTTCGCTGAATCCCGCGTTTGGTTTTGATGATTGGATCAAGGATGTGGAGCGCAAAGTGGGCTTTTTGCCGATGGAGCAGTTTCGTTATGCGCCCGAACGCTCGCGCGATTATTTGGTTAAAGCACATTGGGCGTTGTATTGCGATAATTATTTGGAAGGGTTTCATATTCCATTTATACACAAAAATTTGGCGGCTACCTTGGATTGGTCAAGTTACCGCACCGAAATTTTCCCTTACAGCAATTGCCAAATTGGGGTTAGTAAAGGCGGCGAACACGTGTTTGATTTGCCCAAAGACCATGAAGATGCAGGACAAGCAATTGCGGCCTATTATTTTTGGTTATTCCCCAATATCATGCTCAATTTCTATCCGTGGGGACTTTCGGTAAATATTGTCCGACCGATTACACCAGATTTGACCAAGGTGAGTTTCCGTTCCTATATTTGGGACGAAAGCAAGTTGAACGCCGGTGCGGGTGCCGATATTGACCTCGTTGAACGCGAAGACGAGGCTGTGGTGGAGCAAGTGCATATTGGTACACGCTCGAGGTTTTATAAACATGGGCGTTTTTCTCCTACACGGGAAGCGGGCGTGCACCATTTTCACCAGTTGGTGCAGAGGGCTTTTCAGTAGATTTATTTAATCACCTACAACCCGACCGTAGCTCCATGCCCCGCCTTCGTCGAAGTAATTTGGCCTCGTTTTTATCTTGTTCTATGTTTGCCCTAGGAATGAGCATTAAATAATGGTACGGATTTGGGGAGACGCTTTTGTCAATATTAAGGCATGAAGAGGGCGTTTAGTGGTGCTAAACAACCGATGAATAACGAAAAGAGGGGCAAAATAAGGCCGCCAAATTTGTTCCTTTATTTAATGCTCATTCCTCAACAAAAACAGTTCATTTTTAATTCTACCAGCTATGCACAAACTTAAACTGACAATACTGTTCGCAGTATTGCAAACGCTCTTGTATGCCCAAACGGGCACGATTAACGGTGTTATTTTCGACACCGGAAACAAACCCGTAGAAGGCGCTATTATTTCATTGCTCAAAACCCAGGATTCGTCCTTTGTGAAAACGGCAATTTCGGAAAACAACGGTACTTTTGAATTGCTCCAGATCAAACCCGGCGATTTTTTCCTCGCCATTACTTGTACTGGTTTTGCGCCATACAGCAGTACAAGCATCCAATTGACCGCCGAAAGCCTTCAAATTCCACCTATTCAATTGTCAGAAAGTACTCAACAACTCCAAGAAGTGACCGTTGTTGCGCGCAAACCTTTTGTGGAAAAAAAGATTGACCGTACCATCATCAATCCCGATGCACTGATTAGTAATGCAGGGGCAAATAGCCTTGAAGTATTGGAAAAAGCACCCGGCATACAGGTAAATGTGGATGGCATTATTACGCTGAAAGGCAAACAAGGTGTGGCCGTTTTTATCGACGACAAGCCGACCTACCTTTCTGATGCAGATTTGGCCAATTACCTCCGCGCTCTGCCAGCTGGCACCATTCAAACCATCGAAATTATGACCAATCCGCCCGCAAAATACGATGCAGCGGGCAATGCTGGCGTGATCAATATCAAAATCAAAAAGACCAAAGCAGAGGGATTTAATGGTGGTCTAAGTATCGGTTACGGGCAGGGATTTTATGCGCGAAGTAACAATAATGTCAATTTTAACTACCGCGTCAATAAAGTCAATTTTTTTACCAATGCGGGTTGGATTATGAACAATTCCTACCAGGATTTGACCATTTGGCGGCGGTATTTTGACGGACAAGGCGCACTCAATTCGGCTTTTACGCAACAATCCTATATCAAAAAGCAAAACCAAGCAGCCAACCTCCGATTGGGAATGGATTATTATATTTCCGATAAAACAGTGGTTGGACTCGTCTTTAGCGGTGCGCGCAACCCTAGCCGCAAAGAAATCACCAATAATGCCCGTATCACCGATGCCAATGGCGTGCTAACCGCCCTCAATGAAGCACAATGCCCTTCGGATTTGCTGTGGAAAAACGGGAATGCCAACCTAAATTTTAGCCACCAATTTGATAGCAAAGGGAAATCGTTGTCCGCTAATTTCGATTACCTGAACTACCGCTCTACGTTAACCCAATCACTCACCAGCGAGGTATTTAACCCCGTTAAAGAATCCCTAGGGCGCAGTATTTTGGACTCATCCTTGCCATCGGATATTGATATCCAATCTGCAAAAGTGGATTATACGCACCCTATGAAAAAAGGGGGAACTCTGGAATTGGGCGCAAAATCAAGTTGGGTAAATACCAGCAATATCGCCGATTTTTATGATGTGGTGAACAATGAAAATATACCAAATTACGCATTTTCCAATAATTTTAAATACCGTGAAAACATCAATGCAGCGTACATAAACGCCAATAAAAGCATCAAAAAATGGACTTTTCAAGCAGGTTTACGCTTTGAAAACACGAGTATCGAGGGCAATCAGTTGGGCAATGTGCAGGTCAAAGATTCGGTTTTTTCAAGGGATTACAATAGTCTTTTCCCTACTTTTTATGCCGAACACCCGTTGGATACCGGTGGTTTGCATGTGTTAGGTTTTTCTTATGGCCGACGGATTGACCGTCCCGATTACATGTCGATGAACCCATTTACTTACCCCATGGATCGGTTTACGCTCTATGGTGGCAACCCATTTTTGAGGCCCACTTTTTCCAATAATTTTGAACTATCGCATACCTATAAAAATATGGTAACCACTACTTTGTTATTGGGTATAGGCAAAGATATCATTAACGAAACCATTGAGCAACGCGACAATATTTTTTATAGCCGACCGGGTAATATTGGCGAGCAACTGACTTATGGCATTTCGGTCAATGGTGCAATACCGATCAAAAAATGGTGGACATTCCAACTGTATTCCGAACTCATGCACAACGATTTTGAATCGGAACTCTATGGCCAAACCCTCAAAAACAAAGGCACTTATTGGTATGTACAACCCACTTGTATGTTCCAAATCAATGCCAAATGGAATGCCGAACTAGGCGGCGTATATCAAACGCGCATTTATAGCGGGCAATTTGTACTGATTCCCGTGGGCAATATTCGCGCTGCTCTTGCCTGCAAAATTTTAAAGGATAAAGGAACGCTCAAACTCAATGTAAGCGACCTGTTTTATACCAACCAACCGGGGGGCGATATCAAAGGATTGGGTGATTCTGCTGCAAATTGGTATAGTCTTTTGGATACCCGTGTGGCCACAATGACCCTCTCTTATCGGTTCAGCAAAGGACAAACACTCCGGGCAAGGCAGAGCGGCGGTGCAGAAAGTGAGCAAAAACGGGTGAGGACGTAGGAGACAGGGTAAAACAAATTTCAAAGTTGGTTCAAAGGAAAATTAGTGCTTAATTGTCGGGGTGACAGAAAAAGTCGCCCCGACAATATCCTAATATTCGATAAGTGTTCACTTGAGATCGTTGAATATTACGCCTAAGTTTTGGCATTATTGAGACCTTAAAGTGCAGGTGGGCACTGTATTTGGACTATTGTCGGGGCGACTTTTTCTGTCACCCCGACAATTTTGTTGAAATCCATTGTTTGCGTAAATAAAATATCATGCCCCGATTTTGTCACGCACTCTAATCAATCAATCGACCTAAACCGCCCAAAATACTGCCTTCTTCTTTGCCCGGTGCAGAGCCATAAGCCAATATACGTGCAGCCAAACGGCTTACCGGCAACGATTGCAACCACACTTTTCCGGGGCCGCGTAATACAGCATAGAACATGCCTTCTCCGCCAAATACCATATTGCGGATACCTTTTACCATCTCAATATCATAATCAATACGACTGGTAAAGGCTACAATACAGCCCGTATCAACACGGAGTACTTCGCCTACTGCGAGTTCGCGCTCCATGATATAACCGCCTGCGTGTACAAAGGCCATACCGTCACCTTCTAGTTTTTGCATGATAAAACCCTCGCCGCCAAACAAACCTGTGCCTAATTTGCGTTGGAACTCGATACCTACTTGTACACCTTTGGCGGCACACAAGAATGCGTCTTTTTGGCAAATAATTTTTCCATTTAATTTACCTAAATCCATCGCGACGATTTTACCAGCATAAGGTGCAGCAAAGGCAACATGTTGTTTGCCATAACCCGTATTGGTAAATGTGGTCATAAACAGGCTTTCACCCGTCAGCAACCGTTTACCAGCGGTCATCAATTTTCCAAAAAAGCCCTCTGAGCGGTTGCTTCCATCGCCAAATACCGAGTGCATCTCGATACTATCCGACATATACATAAAACTGCCAGATTCGGCAATGACCGTTTCTTGTGGGTCAAGTTCAACTTCTACACATTGCATCTCTTCTCCAAAGATGCGATAGTCAATTTCGTGGTTTTGCATATTTTTTAATTAATGTGTTTTTTTTAAACGCTGCAATATGAATGGATTTACAGGAAAGGACGAGGACAATACCGACAAAAACACCAAAATTATCGAAGAAATCGGCTTTAATTCTGTTTTTGTAAGTACTAGGACATCGCCATGGAGCCGCCTAAAGCAGATCTACAGACAACTTTATTTAATGCTTATTCCTTAATCAATATTAGCCACCTTATCGAATAAGCGCATATATCGCATCCTCAATTCCGCAATCCAGGCACCCAATAGTGTCCAGCCGATAATGGCCGGATAAAACACCATCCGCATCGTATTATCCAAGTCTTGGCTACCAAATGCTGGATTACCCGTAGCGCCGGGATGCAAACTCGTAAACATACGCGGCACGATATATAGGAGCGGAAACAGCGCGGCAAAGGCAAAAATATTATAAACTGCGGCCAATCGTGCACCTTTTTCGGCATCGTCAAACGAACTACGGAGAATAAAATAAGCGAGATAGACCAATAAAGCAATAGCCGTAGTGATCTGTTTAATATCATTATTCCAAGGTGCGCCCCAAGTGTAATTGGCCCAAACCATACCCGTTACCAAGCCCAAAAGCCCAAAAACAATACCCATTTCGGTATATGCCACGGCTTTGCGGTCGCGATGTTTGTCCGGATTACGCAAAAACTGGATACTATGCACCACAGCAGCCAAAAACATAAACATCAAAGCAAACCACATCGGTACATGATAATAGACATTGCGGATACTCTCGTAAATCACATTTTGATACGGAAACGAAAACCCTTTTTGGACATTCAAATTCCCCACAGGCTGCGACCGCCATCCCGACGAGTCCGAACTAGCCACCCCATCACCCATACGCACTTCTATCCCCGAAGGCAGCAAAGAAGTACCCGCACTTGGGTGGTCCACAATCACATTAAGAAACGTCGATTTCAATTGATTGGGCAATACCCCAGGCACCACAAAAGTGGCTTCCAATTTAGTATCACTCAAGGCACTAACATTGGTACCCGCAATAGCATGGGTTTCATCAAAACTCAACCAAGCGCGGATTGGTCGGTCAGTAGATTTCAAAAACATCGTATTATAACCATCAAACTGGACGGTCACCGAGTCACCTGTTTTAACAAAAGCAGGCGTTGTACTTTGAATACCCGATTTGAGCGGTACCAAAAGGCCCGCGCATAAAGTGTAAATAATAAGAGCGATTGCAGTAAATTTCCACCACATAAGTAGTATAATATTGAGTTGTAGGTTGCAAAAGGCCGAATTATAAGTACTTTAACCTTTAAAATTAAACGTTAAAAATTCAAAATTAACATTCAAAAAAATAAAAATTTTCAAATATCAACCTTCAACACCTATAAAACAACCCCAACACCCCAAGTTAAAGTAAAACCATCCAAATTTAAATCCCCCACAAATCCCAGCCCCAAAGGGGCGACATATCCAACACAAGGCATCGCCCTGTACCCCCACAAATCCTAGCCCCAAAGGGGCGACATATCCAGCACAGGGCATCGCCCTGTGCGCTATAATACCAACCCCTCCAAGCCCTCCAATTCAAACCCACGTTCACCATCCCCAACCCGCATTTTTTTATCCATCCAATTAAAATACGCCATATACCGAGTCCCCTCCACCTCAAAAACAATCTTAGTACAATGAGGCAACAATCTACTCACAGCCACAATTGTAGCCTGTTGAAAAAACACCGCCTCCTCCAATTCCGCCCGAAGTTCAGGTGTATAAGCCCCCAAATCATCCGAAACCATCAAAATATCGCTACACAACGCTTGCGCGATCAAGTGCATATATTGAGCACGAGCACTCTTCTTATCCAAGGTGCTACGAAGCGCAATCGGGTTGCCCGCAATTTGCAAATGCGCATTTCGAATATACTGAGCCGCCAAAAGCGGTTGAATATTCAAATGTCCACCAGTCAACAGCCAGTCCAACTTATCTTTTGCCATCCGGTACAAAGGACTCCCCATTTGCACCGCATCATAATGACCGATAGCGGCACCAACAGGCACCTGAGCGGCAATCAAATAAGCATTCCCTGCCGAACTTCGGATCAGAGTAGTTGCCTCCTCCATCAATTGACCGCGAGTTTTCTCCAATTTAGGCCATGCGCATGCAGCCGATAAATCCTCCAAAAAAAACGTATCAAAGCCCCAACGCTCCGTAAACTGGTAAAAAACAGCCGCAATATACTCCCGAACACCGGCATGATACACATCTAAGGCATAAGCATCGCCACCATTTGCGGTAGTCACCAAAATCGGTTTACCGTTATATTGCACCAACCAATCGGGGTGTTGGCGTGCCAAATCCGATTGAACCGAAGCCGTAAAAGGCGAAAAAGTAAGCGCAGGCCGCAGCCCCTTACTACGAATCAAAGCCGATAACTGGTGCTTAGGTGCTTGTTTGGGGCCAATCCAATCGCCATTTTGTGTTTGCCAACCATTACCCAAACAAAAATGGGTAAAAGGCAATCCCGATTGTGCTACCATTTCCACCTGCTGCTCCAACTGGTCGAAACCCATGATCGCAGCAGCAGACCAAACCAAGGCTTTTTGTTGCTTTTTAGGGACTATTTCCAAATCCGACTGCAACTGAGCAAAACCACCATCGCCCCACCAAAAATCGAGGGCAGGAAACGAATGCGTCATACGGAGTCCGTTGCCTACATCTTTGCGCACTGTTAATATTTGTCGTTCGGCATCGTATAGCAATGACGTAAATCCAGCAGATTCGTTGGTAGAAGCCGCTAGTATTTGCTTATTCGAGCCTTTAAAAAGCAAATAAGACCAAGCGTGCAGCAACCCGCGTCCGGCGGGAATATTGTTAAAAGAAGTATCTCCTTTAAATAAACCCGGCTGTGGTTTCGTTTTTGCTGTAAAATCCTGCTCTACGCTATCACCAGCGGAGCGGAAAGCAAAAGTAACGGCACTAGAAAAATCTGAAAAGGGTAGTTCAAACTGAAGTTCAATTTTTTCAACGAGCACATCCTGTTTGGGATGTAAAAAAAGGGCATAACGACCACTATTCCCACGCGAAGGCTCGTGTTGAAAATCCACATAAAAGGTATCAAAAGAATTGATCTTACCCGGTATGAGCGGATATTCTTTTTTGTCCAAAACCACTATTGCCTGCCTAAAGTGCATCATAACTGGGTGCGAAGGTAGAAAATACACGTGTTCTCACGCAGTTTTTTATTGATTTGCCTTAAAAATTTCTAAAAATAAAAAAACTAAGGACACTCCTTTTCTCAACGGCTAAAAAGCCGCACCTTTGTTCTTTATAGGAACGCTACTCGAACCACTTTATTAGCGAAATTTATTCTTAATACTAAACGTACTTTATTTTACTCAACACGCGAATATTCGGTTTGGAATAAAATATTGATTTTCCATAGTTGTGTAGTGTCCTAAACTTACACCGACACTTAATCAACCATTGATTTTTAGACATTTAAAAAATCCAATCCGTTATAAGCCATTAATATACAAAAACACGCAATGAAGAACCTCTTAGTAATAGGCGCCGGACGTTCAGCGACAGTCTTTATTAATTATATACTGGAGCAGGCAAAGGAAAATAATTTTATGGTCACGGTTGCTGATGCCGATATTGAGCAAGCCAAACGCAAAGTACACGACCATCCCAATGGCCGCCCCACGTGGCTAGATGCCTCCAAACAAGCAGATCGTAAAGAACTCATCCAACGCCACGATGTGGTAGTCTCTTTACTGCCGCCACAAATGCACTTGGATGTAGCGCAAGATTGTATCGTTTTGGGTAAGCACATGGTAACCGCCAGTTATGTATCCAAACAAGTGTTCCGGCTCGGCGACGAAGCCCGACAGCGCGCATTGGTCTTTATGAACGAATTGGGTCTTGATCCGGGTATCGACCACATGAGTGCCATGCAGCGCATACACCATATCCAAAAGCAAGGTGGTAATATCACTGGTTTTTACTCCTATACTGGCGGCTTGGTAGCCCCCGAAAACGATAATAACCCTTGGCATTACAAATTTAGTTGGAACCCACGCAATGTGGTGCTGGCGGGTCAAGGCACCGCACAATTCCTTGAAGATAACAAACTCAAATATATCCCTTACCGCCGACTGTTTCGTCAATTCCGCGAAGTGGACATACCGGGTATGGGTACGTATGAAGTATATGCCAACCGCGATTCGATGCTCTACAAAGATGCGTATGGCCTAAAGAACATCAAAAACTTGTTCCGTGGCACGATACGGCACAAAGGATTCTGCGAAGCATGGAACGCCCTCGTCCGTATCGGACTTACCGATGCTACTTTCCCTATTGTGGATTCGGACAAGCTCTCGTACCACGACCTGATGGAAGCATTTTTGGGTATTAGTCAGCATACGGGATCGGTAAAAGACCGCGTAGCAAAAATGCTGGAAACCGAATCCAATAGCGAGATCATGCAAAAACTGGAGTGGTTGGGCTTATTCAGCAAGCGCCGGATCAAGGTAAAAAGTGCGACACCCGCGCTGATACTCGAAAACCTACTCCTCGAAAAATGGGCATTACAACCCACCGATAAGGATATGGTGATTATGCAGCACGTTTTTGAATACGAAATCAATCGGAAACGCAAAAAACTCACTTCTACCTTGGTGATGAAGGGGACAAATAGCGAAGAAACCGCCATGTCAAAATTGGTAGGTCTGCCTTTGGGGATCTTTGTAAAACTCCTGATGCAGGGCAAAATATCCACAACAGGCGTAAATATCCCTACTATGCCGGAGGTATATGAACCCGTAATGGCGGAATTAGAGACTTATGGTATCGTATTTATGGAGAAAGAGGAGTAGTTTTTTGTTGGGGCGATGCCCTGTGTTAACAAATGATTTAGGAAGGAGATTTAAATAAAAAAGCGTAAGCACCATAACAGTGTTTACGCTTTTTAATTTGTGACCACGAATGGATTCGAACCATCACATCCTTTCGGACACTACCACCTCAAAGTAGCACGTCTACCAATTTCGCCACGTGGCCAGCATTGCTTTATTTAAAAAGCGGGCGCAAAGTTAGCGCTTTATTTTAAATCTGCAAGCAATTTTATTTTTTCTAAAGGGTTTTCTTACAAAAGGTGCAGCATACCCAAATATTTGTAGCACTAAGCACCGAATATATCCCTCAATTTTTCAAAAAAGCCTTTATCGTTATTATCGGGTTCGGGCTTAAAATTGGGCATATCCTTTAGTTTTTCTAACAACTTACGCTCTTCGTCGTTCACTTTTTTTGGTGTCCACACATTTACATGGATCAACTGATCGCCGCGTTGGTAACTTTGTACCCGAGGCAATCCTTTTTCCCGCAAGCGCAACACTGTACCCGATTGCGTACCTGCTGGTATTTTCATCCGAACTTTACCGTCGAGTGTAGGCACTTCTGCTTGTGCCCCCAATGCAGCATCTGCGATGTTTAGGAACAATTCGTACATGATATTTTGGCCTTCGCGCGTAAACTCTTCGTGCGGTAATTCCTCTATACCAATAATCAAATCACCTGCGTAGCCGCCACGTGCGCCAGCGTTGCCTTTGCCCGACATGGAGAGTTGTATTTCCTCGCTTACACCAGCCGGAATTTTAATATCAATGATTTCTTCGCCAAATACCCGTCCATCGCCCCTGCAAACATTACATGGGTTTTTGATCGTTTGTCCGGCACCCTGACAAGTAGGACAAGTCGTTGCACTTTGCATAGCGCCAAA
Source organism: Bacteroidota bacterium (assembly GCA_041160955.1). GTDB lineage: Bacteria > Bacteroidota > Bacteroidia > Chitinophagales > Saprospiraceae > M3007. Next base: position 5,284 of record JBEAVK010000231.1, on the reverse strand, counting down.
TGGCGTTTGCACCACTCGGTTGACCATCCCCGAACCACGGCAAGTAGTACAAGTGGAAGTGCTGGCGGTATCGCGCGCACCCGACCCGCTACAGGTATTACAAGTAATTTGTTTTTTTACTTTAATCTTTTTCTCGACACCGGTAGCAATTTCCTCTAAGGTCATTTTTACCTTAATGGCTTGATTGGTACCGCGCTCGCCTTGTGGACGACCACCGCCACCTCTACGACCACCGCCGCCGCCGCCAAAAAACTGAGAAAAAACATCATCATCAAAGCCTGCACGGCGCAGTATATCGTCGAAATCCATCCCTTGGAATCCGCCGCCGCCCCGGCCACCCATGTTTTCAACACCAGCATGGCCATGACGATCATAGAGCGCCTTTTTTTGGTCGTCGCTCAATACATCATAAGCCTCTGCCGCTTCTTTAAATTTTTCTTCAGCGGCTTTATTACCCTGATTTTTGTCGGGGTGGTGCTCAATGGCTTTTTTGCGGTAAGCCTTTTTTATATCGTCGGCACTGGCATTTTTAGCAATACCCAGTACCTCGTAGTAATCACGTTTAGCCATTTTCTTTATTTCCCTACTACCACTTTAGCAAAGCGAATCATCCGCTCACCCATTTGATAGCCAGGTTCTAAAATATCTACAATTTTGCCTTTAAGTTCTTCTGTTGCAGCCGGAATTTCGGTTACTGCTTCTTGTGTATCGGCATTAAAACTATCACCGATTTTTATATTCACAGCACTAAGTCCCTTACTACGGAGTATATTGATCAATTTTTGATGGATCAATTGCATACCATCGGAGAGACCGCCATTCTTTTGAGCGCGTTCAAAATCGTCCAAAATTGGTAGCATAGCTGCTACAATCTCTTTCCCCGCAGATTGGATCATTTCTACGCGTTCGCGTGCTGTATGGCGTTTGTAATTTTCAAAATCGGCGGCCAAATAGAGGTATTTTGCTTTGGCATCGTCCAATTGTTTGTTGAGTGCCGTAATGGCTTCATCCGCTGCGGGAGTAGTGTCATTTTGGCTGTCGGTTTCCAACTCATTAGCCAAATTCACATCAATTACTTCCTGTTCGGCGTTCTGTTCTGGATTTATTTGTTCTTTTTCCTGCATGGAAAACATTTTTTTGAATGGATTTTGCATAGATATGACGATGTTCGTCGTGGGTGTTAGAATAGCAATTATTATGCCTTTCGCTCAGGAGTGTCATTTTGGCAGTAGGTAAAAAGCATTATTTCCCTTTTACCCGATTGATTCCTGCTTTTGCCCTAGCGTGTAAACTGGCCGAATACTCTTCGGTATCAATTTTCACAGCGCGTTGATAGGCTGCTCTTGCATTGGCCCATTCTTTGCGGTCTTCATAGAGTAAGCCCAATTGGAGGGCTGCATTGCAAGCAAAATACCAAGGTTTTTGTGCGCCTTTTTCTATGGTTTGGCTATAATAATTGATGGCTTCTTGGCTTTTATTTAGTTTATGGCAAATACGCCCCATCCTGTATAAGTATTCCAATTGCGTTTTTTCAAATTTGGCAAACTGCGTTTCATTGTTTTTAATTAAATCGTAAGCGCGTTGGAGGTAACCGCCATCGAATAATAGGCGCGCCTTGAGCAGTTGTATATCGGGCATTTCGCCCTTATTGGCCTCTCTATCAGCGGCTTTATCGGTGTCGGCCCGGGTGATACCTTGTATTTTTGCCTGATAAATATAATTCCAATAGCCCTGTTGGTCGTTTTTGAGTAATTGAAACCATGCAAGTTTTTGGTAGGCTTCTTTGATACCAAACTGCCCTTTATAATTGTTCAAAAACTGCTGTAAGAATTGGTTGGCATCGGTATCCAGCCGGTACAATTTGGCGATACCCAATAAAAAATAGCGGTAAGGAAATGGTTGATATTGCGTGCCAGTTGGCATTTGTTCCAACAATTTAATGGCTTCGTCATTATGGCCTGTGCGCATACCAACATTAGCCAATGCAAACATAGCGAGTGGATTGGTTTTATGGTCTTTTAGCCCTTCAATCATGGTTTTCCAAGCCGTTTCGTTCTTATTGTTCAGGTGCAATTGCAGGTAAGAATAGGCCACATACGCCTCTACCCCAAATATAAATTCGGGATGGTACCGCGCATAGTTTAACAATTCTTCCAATTCCCCAACGCCTTGCTGAATCGTGCCTTTCATCCCTCCTAGTCCTGTTAGAGCCCATTTGATTTCACCAGGTACATTACCAACAATGGCGTGTAATAAGCCCAAACTTTTTTTATTTGCGACAAAATCGGGGAAACGCCGTTGGTTTTCCTCCAGCAGCGAATAACTATTTTTTACATTGGTAATACAGGACAGATAATCACCATAACGACCGCGCAGTACGGCCCATTGCAACCGCACTTCGGCTTGGCAATACAAATAATAAGGGGAGGTATTATCGCCAGATGAAAGTTTATTGAGGCGTTTGTCCATATTTTTAACACCTCGGCGGTATTCATCTTCGCTATCATTCAGTACAGCACTAGCGCATTCCATGTAATTTTCAATGAAATACGGCATCAGGTTATTGGGCTCGCTTTTTTTTAGTGCTTCTATTTCGGTACGAGCCTCTGCAAAACGCAGGCTGATGATCTTTTCGTAAGCGGATCGTGTTCCTGCAGTCAGTTCAAATACGCCTGTTGCCATGGTATTTTCAGCACCCAAAAGGACTACGAGGCAACATATTAAAAGCAATAGGGATCGGCGTTTTTGTTGGATAAATTGGCACATAATGGTGGCAAAGATACGGGTTTTAGTGGGAATAATAAAAAAAGCGCCACCCCCACTAAAAGGATGACGCTAAAAATTGTTGTTTTTTCCTGCTGTTTACTATGTATGTAGAAGAATAAATATTAATCTAAGGATTGGTTAGCGGTATTCGCGCTATTGGTAAGGGCTTGGTATTCCAAAGGTGTCAATTTATCCATACAGAAATTGATTGGATTAATTGGGCCGCCTTTATAGTGTACTTCATAGTGCAAGTGGGGAGCAGTAGAAAGTCCAGTATCACCAACTTGGCCTATTTTCTGACCTTTTTTCACTTTTTCGCCTACCCTTACATCCATGTGGCTCATGTGCGCATACCAAGTTTCGTAACCATAACCATGATTAATACGAACGCAGTTGCCATATCCGGAGTGCCAACCCGCCTCTGCGACAACCCCATCACCAGTAGATTGGATTGCGGTGCCGATACGCGCAGGAAAGTCAACGCCTTGATGGAATTTCTTAACTTTATACACCGGGTGAATACGGTATCCAAAGCCGGAAAGTACATTCATACTTTTTTGTAGTTTATCTTCGCGAACGGGTTTGATACTTGGAATAGAAGCCAACATTTGTTGTTGATTATTGGCCAGTTGTTGTATCGTATCCAATGATTTGCTTTGAATGGACAATTTAAGTCCAATTGCATCCATTTTTTCTAAGGTTGCACGGATAGTTTCGCTGCTATATTTAAAGGCATTTAATTCAGGGTGTGCTTCATGGCCACCTACGCCACCGTTCCAAATATCCTGATCTATTGGATCCATCCCGAATACGGAGCGGTGTACATTAGCATCGCGTTCTTGAATATTGGTCAAAACTTTGGACATCATATCCAATTGACCATTTAATTGCTCGTATTTATAACCCATTTGGTCAATTTCACGGAGCAATTCTTTTTCTCTTGGAGAAGGAAAGTAAGTATATAGGGCAACTAACAAAGCGGTAGCCGTAACCAATACGACTGAAAAGAAGCCAAATGCTTGCCAGATGCGTGTTTTAAATGGAACTATTACTTTTTCGTAAGTGAGGGTATGAATGTTGTAAACAAATTTTTCTTTACGTCCCATAATTAGTTATTTTGCCAGATTAGCCAAACGTGTAGTCATGCTAATGACATGATTAAAATATCCGAATGTGAGTGTGTGTTGATAAATTGGATTAAAAAAAATCAAAAAGAGATTTGGTGTAATTATTCGGATACACGTGGTGTAATGACACTCTGGTTATGATCGCTATTGCTAAATCAATTTTTATAATAGCGGGTCAAAGGTAGAACGGTATTTTGGATCATCCAAACAAACATAAAAAAAACTCCTTAATCAGTTGTTAATTAATGCCCATTCAGAATATTATTGCAATGGAAAGGCGCATATATGGTCAGAAACAAAATAAAATTTTTGTTAAAAAAACAATTTACACACAAACAGGTGTTTTTGATTGGTAAATAAGGGGCGCAATTTGGTAAATCCCCATTTTCCTTTTCTTTAATCTTGTTACCATTCCCATCCTTTGGGTATATCATTATGGTCCACTTCGGTACTTTTTTTGATTTCCCAGCGCTGTTTTTGTCGTTTCAAAACCAGTTTCGCCAAGGAAGACGCAGCGGTTTCGCCAATTTCTGGTTGTAACGCTTTTAAAATGGCTTTTTCCTCTACATCCAGCCGATAGAGCAAACTGAGGAGCATATCCGTCTCTTGTTCCAGCATGTTTTCGATGCGTACGGTAAGGACAGCGAGTAGTTCCTCATCAGTGATATTGGGTGTACTCAGGTCGATTTCTAAGTTCATTGGCTAGATTTTTTGTAAATAAGAAAAACGGCGGGTGCTTTACCCAGCGTAATGGTCGTGCTTTTTTTCCAACCTGCGATGGGAAGCGACCGGATAAATTCATGTGCGCCTGTAATATCTTGCGCAACGCAGAATTGGGTGGCGGGTTGTAGTGATTCCAGGGCTACTTCCAGCACCATTTGGCTGCGGTATGGGGTTTCGATAAAAATTTGTGTTTGGTTGTTGCGCTCCGATAATTGCTCCAAACGCCGTAAATCGCGCTGCAATTCGGGTCTTTTGGGCGATAAGTAGCCATGAAAAGTGAATTGTTGGCCATTCATCCCAGATGCCATCAAGGCGAGTAACAACGAAGATGGGCCTGTGAGCGGCTGTACTTTCATGCCTATTTGGTGCGCCTGTGCTACAACGAGTGCACCCGGATCGGCCACGCCCGGGCAACCTGCTTCGGATAGCAAACCGACATCTTTCCCCGATTTGAAGGCTAATTCTAGGGCATTTGCGGCTACGGTTGCATCCTTATCGTCGATTTCAGTGACTTCAATTTCCTGCATTGTTTTTTTGATCCCGACGGCTTTTAGAAATTGGCGCGCGGTTTTGGAGCGTTCTACAATAAAAATGCCTAGATTTTGGGCAATGGATTGCGTTTGTGCGGGGAGGGTATGTAGCGCGTCATCGGCGATGGGGACGGGAAT
>JBEAVK010000212.1:0-25331 GCA_041160955.1 Bacteroidota bacterium | reverse complement strand
TTCAATACGCGTGCGACCCTGTAGGGGTCGAATGTAATACATGCCACATTGCTCTATAAACATTTGACCCATTCTGGGTCGGTCACACCCTCAAAATATAAAAAAACTTATTTTACAGTGTTCTAAGCCTTTAAAATCCAGTTTTTACGCTTTTTTTCCAAAATATGGAAAAACCAACACACTAATTTAAAGATAAAACATTGTTAATCAATTAATTACAAAAAAGGCGCGTTTTTTGGCATAGTACTCTCAAATTATTTATTTAAAATAAAAGAACATGAGAGTAATATTCACTTTTTTATTGGCATTCACTATCTGTATCAATGCATTGATAGCGAGCGGCCCTTCAACGTACTTCAATATCTACTTACCGCCCAATAACGATGCCGTACAACGCAATGTGGCACTGATCGTAACGGCATTGTATGATGAAACGTCATTTACCATCACCGATGACGGAGCAGATGGAGATGCCGATGACTCTTTTTCTGGCACTCTTTCTGCTGGCCAATCTTATATTCTTTATATTAAGGATAATGGTATTAATGATGACGCTCAATATGCTTCGGGTGGTACACTCAAGCGCGATGGCGACTATTTTATCATTAATAGTAGCAAATTGGTTTTTGCGTCTATGTCCACCGATAGTGATTGGCAACATGATTTTGTTCCGAGTGTAAACAAAACTTCGCTCGGTGAAAAATTTATCATTTATGCGCCTAAAATTTCTAGTTCTAAAAGAGACTTGAACGTATTTGCATACGAAAATAACACAACGATCACGATCTCCAAAATATCCGCATCTGCCACGCAGCAAACGGGATATACGAATATTGACCTCAATAATAAAACGATTATCAAACAGCGTACCCTCAATGTAGGGCAAGATATTATTCATTTCTATCAAGATGGACGTGATGTGATGGAAACAGGAGAAACATATATGATTGAGGCCAACAAACCGGTGAGCGTACAGTACGGCGCATTATGGACGAATGCCAGAGATGGCGGCGGATATGTACCTTCCTCTAACGGAAGTTCGAGCGGCGATCTGTTCTATTTTGCAGTACCCTACCAAGCCAATGGCGAACAAGAAATCAGAATTGGATCTTGGGACAATGCCAACGCCGTCAAACTAGAACGATACGATAACGGAACATGGATCGTAATGAACAACTGGACACTTGATCGGTTAAAACCAGCAGATTGGATAGGCAAAAGAAATAATAATGCTACTTACCCAACGGTATTTAGAATCTCGTGCACACCGGGCAAAACCGTCTCAGTTTTTGAATGTAACTGGATGGAAACTGGTAGCCCCGGCACCTCCGATATGGCCTCAATGGTATCCTCTGAAACAGGTACCGATGCAGGAAAAGAATTTTTAGTCTATTTATTGCCTCCTGGCAAACAAAATACAGTTGTAAACCCTTTTACTGGCAATTTTTTCGGAGGAAACTTTGCGCACTGCTACCTCTATGCGGGTAATAAAGCCACAACAGTGACCATTAAGGATGCTAAGACAAATGGCGCAGTCATCAATCGTACCTATAATATTGAACCGAATAGATATGCTGATGCGTTTTTTAGTTTGGACGAATGGAAAAGCATCTACAATGGCAATGGCAACCCAGATACAGGGCCGGAAAGACCTTATGTACTCATAGAGGCCAATAACAATATCTCCGTGATGAATGCCAATACCAATGACAATTGGATGATGTATTTTGGCTCATCATTGCCTTCCGCGTTCTCGCAGGTAGGTAGCGCAACAAAAAATATTGCGATACCCGGCGATACCATTAAATTCGAGTCTGTACTTACAAATGGCACCAGCATTACCTCCAATCCCAATATAGTGGTGTCCATTGGCTCTGGTGCTGTACCAATATCCTCAAAAGTGGTAATTGGTACCTCAACAGTTAACGGCCAAATTGAGATGGAAACAACAGGCTCAACTGTCTCTTATAATAATATTCCCAACATCGCGCCTAATCAGCAAATCACGATAACAACCAATATGGTCATCACACCTTCGTTCAATAATGGTGATCCTATTCCAAATAATACGGTGATCACCGTCCAATCCACCGTAACTGGCACTGTGGATAACCAAATACATCAATCCACTATTACAGAAGGCATACAAGACCAATCTAGTAATCTTTCACAGGTGATCTATTCATCTTGTGTAACGGGCGAAATCACCGAATCACTAACAGACAGCTGGAGCAGTGCTTGGATAGATTACAACAATGATACCTGGGAGGATCTATATGTAACAGACCGTAATCAATTGAATAACAACCAATTATACAGAAATAATGGCAATGGAAATTTTACAAAAATCACCAGTGGCCCATTAGTAAATACGGCAGAAAAAACCGTTTCATCAGCATGGGGCGATTATAATAATGATGGCAATATGGATGTTTTTGTAGTGAATGCTACTGGTACATCTTCCAAATTGTATAAAAATACCAACGGTAACTTTAGCGAAGTAGTGAATAGTGGTATTGATACCGATCCGCAGTATTTTCACGGTGCGGCTTGGTTTGATATGGACAACGATGGTTATTTAGACTTGGTAGTGACCAATTTCTTTGAAACTAAATTTCACCATGTCTATAAAAACAATAAAAACGGCACATTTACTAGGATGTACGACTCGCCTATAGCCTTGGAAAGCAACCGCTCTACTATGCCCGCATTAGCGGATTATAACAATGATGGCTTGGTGGACGTATTTATTCCTAACGGCGATGACAAACCTAATTCGTTGTTCAAAAACCTAGGAAATGGTAGATTCGAAAAGATCACAAACGATCCAATTGTGACAGATGCAACCAACAGTGTTGGCGCAACATGGGGCGATTACGACAATGATGGTTGGATGGATTTAGTTGTTTTGAACGCTTCTAACCAAGATAATTTACTCTACAAAAATAATGGTAATGGCACTTTTGCCAAAATAACGAATACCATCATAACAAAGGAAGCGGGCAATAGCCACAGCGCAGCATGGATGGATAATGATAATGACGGCGATCTTGATCTTTTAATTACGAATGATAAAGGCGCAAAATTCTATTATATCAATAATGGAGTGAACGGGTTCTCCAAAAAATACGATGAGATCATTACCGCCGATTTTGGTAACGCAATGGGGATCGCAGTAGCCGACTATAACAAGAATGGTAAATTAGATGCTTATATTTCTACCCACAGCGGTCAACCCAACAGACTATTTTGTAACCAATCGGCCAATACCAATAAATTCCTCAATATCCGATTGGTCGGCACGAGCAGCAACAAGTCTGCAATAGGGGCCACTATACGCCTAAAAGCAAATGGATATTGGCAAATGAGACAGGTATTACCCGTACAAGGCTTGGGAAGCCAAAACAGTATTCGCCAACATTTTGGTGTTGCTCAGGCGGCTATTATCGACAGTGTAGAAATAAAATGGCCATCGGGTTATATCCAAAAAATAAGCAACCTTACGGTAAATCAATTTATTTCCATCACCGAAGAAAATGCAAATGCGCTTTCAGGTTTTGCTTTTGATGACCAAAACGCAAATTGTATTTGGGATAATAACGAGCCTAAGATCGCAAATGTGAAATTCAAAGCACTGGAGGGTTATGTCAATTTTACAACCCTTAATGAAGGTGCTTATCAATTGAGATTACCCAACGGCAACCAATCTATCAGCATCCAACCAAATAATTATTGGAGGATGGATTGCCCTGTAACCGTAAATATGACAGGAAACGGCACATATACCGCCAACCTGCCACTTACATCTACCCAAAATGGATATGATTTGACCGTAAATACAGCCGTAACAGCGTGGAGAAGGGGCTTTGCAAATGAAACAGTGCTCAGTTACTCTAATGATGGTACTTCCAAAGCCTATAACACAAAGATCCAGATCACTTACCCAGATCAAGTTGAACTGAAATGGGCCAGTACACCATGGAGCGAAAAAATTGGAAATACTTATTTTTGGAATATTGATACACTTGCATCAGGCGCCAACCTTAATATCCAATTAAGAGACTCTGTACTACTCACAACTGTGGTAGGACAAGAATATCCAATCTCTTCGTCCATTACTGCAAATGGATCGGATATGAGACCATCCAATAATGCACGCACTGAAAACATAGAGGTTGTAGGAGCGGTTGACCCCAACGACATCATTGTAACACCAAAAGGAGCAGGCAAGGAAGGATTTGTGGACAAAGATCAAGTCTTAACGTATTTGATCCGATTCCAAAATGTTGGTACATATTATGCTTCGCGTATTATACTCGAAAATCAATTGTCTGAATATTTGGATCTATCCACATTTGCACTTGACGCTGTAAGTCACCCAGGATTTACTTATACAGTGAGCAATACGGGCATGTTGTATGTTAAATTTGACAATATCAACTTACCCGACAGTACGCGAGATGAACCGGGTAGTCACGGATTTTTCAAATATTCCATCAGCCCGAAAAAAGATATCAGGGGCGGTAGCCGTATTGAAAATAGCGCACTCATTACTTTTGATTTCGAAGATGCGCTGCTGACTAATATGGTGGTTAATACCATCAAATTTGGCAATAGTAGTACAAAAGCACTCAATAATCTATTGATATTCCCTAATCCGGCGGTCAATGAGATCAATATCATAGGAGAATCACCCGATATTTCAGACGGTGGAATTCCCGCACTACAATCCATCCAGATCAGGAGTCTCGATGGGCAGGTAGTCGCACAAATCAGTAATCAAGATACCTTATTGGTACATCAAAATATAGAAAAATTGGCAGCTGGGATATATATAGTGGTAGGCTCTGATGCAAACGGCATAGTGTATCAGGGGAAATTTGTAAAAATATAAGTCGATTGTTACAGCGGTGCTGATCGTTGAGGATGCTCAATGGTCAGCATTTTTGCTACTTCACGACCTGTTTTCATGGCTGCATTTAATGATGGATAAGCGGTATAATCGCCACAACGATACGTAAAATTATTCATTTTGAGCGATTTACCCTTTGGTGAATCTTCAAAATATTGCGGCAACGCCTCAGGAATTCGATATGTTTTGAGGTGTTGCCAATCAAATCCATCGCCAAACCAAACCAATAATTCTGATTCAATATTGACCCGCAATTCGGCATCACTTTTAGTGTTTTTACCCACTACTGAAACAGAAATTAAAGTTTTGCCTGCAGGAGCATAACTAGGCAGAATATCCGAAAGTACCATAATATGTGCGATAAGTTCTTGGTCATTAGCATTAATGATGATAAAGGACTTATCGCCATAACTCAATTTTTTGGAAGAAGAAAAATACAGGCAATCGGTCGAATTAAACGATATTTCCGCTTCGCTGTTCAGCAAACGACTTGCCGTAACCGCATCGGTGGCCAAAACAATGGCCGTTGCCGCAATAGACTCCCCATTTTGTAAATAAACATTTTTGCCTTCTATGCTTTTAACAGGCGTATTCAACCGTATTTGTGCTGGATTCAAATGGGCAGCAATTTGTTCGGGAATTGCCTGCATACCATTGGCAGGTATAACTACTTCACCTTTGCCAAAATGATAAAATAGGAATTTGAACAGCGCAGCATCCGTTTTGAGTTCCTTTTCTAAAAACACCCCACGAAAGAATGGGCGAAAAAAACGTTGCAACATGGTTGATGAATAACCGTACTCGGTTAAAAAATGCGCAGCCGTTTGTGGTGTTGTTGTAGCACCTGTATTTGGTTCAGGCGCATTTTCAGTAGTTATTTTGAGTTGTAATATTTTTAGTTTATCCAAAAAATTACCCACAGGTGCCAATAATGCCTGCGGCAAACTACCGATATTTTTCAATGGATTGGGCATGATAAAAAACCGACCTCCTTCGCGAATACGTGCGCCCGAAGGAATAGTTTTTAAATTTAAAACATTGTAATCCAGCAACTTGCGTGCTTCCGGATAAGAGGTTAGCATCACCTGAAAACCTCTATCCAACTTAAAACCATCTACTTCATCTGTTCGGACTCGGCCACCTACTGCGTCGGAGGCTTCCAAAACAAGTGCTTCTATTCCATTATCTTTCAAGTATTTCGCGCAGGTGAGTCCAGCCACACCTGCTCCAATAATTACGATCATTTTGCTGTTGTGTTAAGAGGCTTTCTTATAAAAATATCAGGTGCGGCGCACCTTTTATTAAAAAATCCTGTATTGTGTTAAAGTACGTTTCAGTTATAAATTACTGTTGTTAGAAACCACAAATGAAGGTATATTGTTTTTACAAAATTCCATTCTAGCCAATTTGATTTATATACTCATGTTTCAAGATTGACAGGCGTACAATAAGTTCAAGTTAGCCATCTTAAAACTTAGCACACCAATCGTCTTCGGAGAAGACCAACATTTGTTGCAATAATTCCCACCGAAAAAATCCAATCGTCTTCGGAGAAGACCAACATTTGTAACAAATACCATAAAATAATAGCCACACCTTGTCGTTATAAACTGCCTTGATCTTTTTTATTTAATTGTAAATCAATAGATTAAGTTTTCTTGTAACTATCCAGACGCCACCAAAAAATTCCCGTAGGGAATGTATGTTTATAGGATTGAATAAAAAAATGACCCAAATCCCGTAGGGATTGCATGTTATTTTATACGTTTTTTACATAAAACCCCTCCGCCCCCTACCCCTGTTAAGCCTATAAACATACATTTCCTATGGGAATTTGAGCAGCGGCTAGTTCGTTACGTTTTATTTAATATGCCCCCCGGCAGTTTTCTAAGTATTCACAATATGTTAAGAACACTACTTTTTTACTCCGCCTTTTTATTACCCATTATTTCATTCGCTCAAACCGCTCCTTTTGAAGGCACTATTGTTTACGATTTAAAATGGCACGATCAAACAGGTGAAATGCCCGATAACCAACTCAACAGTTTGATCGGCCAAGAACAACACTACCACGTAAAAGGCAACCAATACAGAAGCGAAATGAATGGTACACGCGGTATGATTCAGTTGTATTTGGGACATGATACGTTATATAGTATATCCACCTCGGCCCAAGATATTGTACAAGTCAATGTGACAGAAGCACCAGACTCGATCCTATCCTACAAAATTATTCCCACCGACGAAGTCATTTTAGGTTATACCTGCCAACTCCTTGAGATTAAAACAAGAGATGGATATTCCAAATATTGGTTCAGCGATCAGGTGCGTATTGATCCAGAAACCTATACCCGGCACCAGTATGGCTTATGGTATTTCAAATTGAAAATGGCCAATGGCGCACTCCCACTAAAAGCAATGAGCGAAAACAAACAGGTTAGGTTTGAATCGGTGGCTCGATCTATTAAAAAAGAAGTACTGCGCGAGGATATGTTCCAACTGCCCAAGTTTTAAATGGTATTGAATTTGGAATAAAAACCATTTTTTAAAAATAGCCAACTAGTTCGATATGAACCAGTTGGCTATTTACTTTTATTGTAACTATCCAGCCGCCGCCCAAATTCCCGTAGGGAATGTATGTTTATAGGATTGAATGAAAAAATGACCCAAATCCCGTAGGGATTGCATGTTATTTTATACGTTTTTTACATAAAATCCCTACGGGATTTGAGCTAATTCCTCTATTAAGCCTATAAACATACATTCCCTATGGGAATTTTTGGGGCGGCGGCTGGATAGTTACCTTTTATTTTAAGCCACTTATATTTTGGTCAAAAAATGCCAATTTTTAGGCCAATTCTTAAAAAGACGGATCAGCAATATAACCCGTAAATATCATCGTATTGGTAGGAATATGCCGCAATACCAACACAAATGGCTTATTAAAACCAAAAGTAGGCGGAATAGAGGTTACACCGAAGCCTATTGAAGTTACCGCAGCACCTTCTGCTCCCTTTTCATCTATTTCAAGTACAGATTTATGTTTAATTTGGTTAATAAAAATATTATTATCTGCTGTGCCTAAATCCGTAAAATCGGCATTTCGGTCTGAGAAAGCATCTTTTACACCCAAGTTTTGAAGGCTTTTGATAAGATCATTCTCATACGTCAATTTCATTTTGGGGAAATAAACAATAGCCCTACTGTATTGAATACCGTTGTACAGATTCTTCCACAAGGATGGCGTTAGCGTAGTATGCCAATTACTGTTCATATTATTACCAGAGGCTTGTATGAGGCTCACCGCAAAAGTAGAATCTTTAAAAGGAATATCCACAAGGTTATATTGATCGCTTTGGACAAAAGAAAAAAGACGATCAGCACTCACAAAGTCAACCAAAATAGAACTCCCATTAGATTTTGTAAATGGAGCCGAATTTGTCAACTGCGGCGCAAAACCTGTTGCCCAATCTGCTTTAAAATGCAAGGCATTGATCAAAAAAGCGACATCTAATGGTTTGATTTTGTCTAATATTTTATCAATTTTTTGGTTCGTATTGCTTTTTACCCAGCCGTTTATTTTGTTCAAAGCGGCTTGTTCATCGTTGAAATTGGCATTTTCTGCGCCACATTCGTAGAAGGCACTCAAAGTAGAGAGGAAAGGCTGCTTCACTTTTACCCTGTTTTCATCATAGAAAAAACCATTAGCAACTGTTACGCTAGGTGAGCCACTTTGTTCGGTGAGCAAAGTGGTCAAATCTTTATGCAAGGTATTGAGGTCGGATAGAATACAGCCGGAGCATCCCATTGTATTCTGAATTTCGTCCAATGTATTACCTTTCGCTCCATTGCTGGCCATGAAAAGGGCGGTTTGAATACTAAAAGGAGAAATTAGGATATTTTCATCGGGCTTATTCAGGTGTTCTTGATTGAATAGGCTCCAGCCGATCATTTGGTTCATTTCTACTACTTTTGTCACGTTGTCAACACTTACGGGGTCTTTTATGACCGGAGTAGTAGCATTGTTGTCTTTTTTGCAAGCACTAAAAAGTAAAAGGAGTGCGCAGGGGAGTACTAACTTTAGATTTGTCATAATGAATTGTGTTTATTGAATTGTAATTAATTGTGTCCAAATACCTAGTCAATACGCAAAAACACAGATGTACGTTGGGCAGGCATAAAATTTTACAAATCGATTCACCTACCGTTTTCCATCCCTATATTCCTTAGGAGACACCCCAATCAACTTTGAAAACAACCGCGAAAAATAGTAGGGATCGTCTATGCCTAACAAATTGGCAATTTCTTTGACCCGCAATGTTGTAAAACGCAGGTATTGACATGCCTTTTGTACTTTGAGGTGGTTAAAATATTCGATAGGTGGAAAACCCGTCTTTTTTTTGAACAGATTAGAAAAATGCGAGGGCGACAAATGCACAAAAGCCGCAATTTCTTCCAACATCAACATGCGGTCGAGGTGGTTTTGAAAATACAATATGGCCTGCGACACAGGGTCATTGGTGGGCTGCTGCACATTGTCGCCGAATTGGTCATTGTAAATTAAAGTGGTCAAAAAATGCGAAAAGCACAGGTTGGAATAAATGAGTTGATCGTTACCATAACCTTTTTCCAACTGCGCATAAATCGTTTCAAACAACTGAATACTCCGTTCGGGATACCTTAAACTTCCTTTGGCACTCCCCGTTTGCTTTTGCAAAAGAGCCACCAGATCGGGTGCTGTTTGTCCTTTAAAATGCGCCCAATAAATCGTCCAAGGATGTTGATCGGCAGCGGCATAACTATGGGGCGTATGCATAGGCACCACAAAAAAATCGCCTTGTTGGATATCTATTTTTTGTTGGCCAATGGTAGCTGTTCCCATACCAGCGTGGCAATAAATCAGGATATGCTGCTCCGCACCTTTTGGGCGGTGTCGATAATGAAACTTTGCCCTTGGATAATACCCAATATCGGTCACGTACAGGTTATTGAGCAACCGATTCCGCTCGCATTGATTGGCCAAAATACGCTTAGGTACCACAATGGCTTTCTGCCCTTCAAAGCCTTCTTTTTTTTTCTGTTGCAGCATAGGTCAATATTTGAGCACAATAGTAAGATAATCCATCAATACCAACAAATCATCTATCCTAAAATATCTTCCAGCGATGGACTTTTGCAGCGTGGCAGATAGGAAGGCAGCAATGAGTACTTACCTTCAAAAAATATAGGCCACGAGTAACAACCATATAATTTATCAAAGTAACTATTCAGTCGCTCCCAAATTCCCATATGGAATGTATGTTTATAGGCTTATTGTAGTATGAAATCACACTAATCCCGTAGGGATTACATGCAAAAAAACACACAAATTACATATAATCCCTACGGGATTAGCGTAAAACCACATTCAATTACTATAAACATGTATTCCCAATGGGAATTTCAAGGCAACTAGATAGTTACTTATCAAAAACATACTTATCAATGACCACAGATCAAGTTTTGGTTTGGCAAGAAAATATCGTAATACCCACTTATGGCATTGGGACACCCGAGAAAAACCCGATGTTTTTGGAAAAAAGGGTATATCAAGGCAGTAGCGGCGTGGTGTACCCGCACCCAGTCGTGGAAAAGATATTTGATGAAAAAGAAGACCGTACATATCATGCGCTTTTCCTGGAAAACAAATACCTAAAAATCATGGTTTTGCCCGAATTGGGCGGCAGGATTCAAATGGCTTTTGACAAAATAAAACAACGGCATTTTATTTATTACAACCAAGTCATCAAACCGGCACTGGTAGGACTTACCGGCCCTTGGATCTCTGGCGGTATCGAGTTCAACTGGCCGCAACACCACCGACCTAGCACTTTTGAACCCATAGATTATACCATCGAAGAAAATGAAGATGGCAGCAAAACCGTGTGGGTAAATGAGGTAGAACGCATGTTCCACACCAAAGGCATGGCGGGTTTTACGTTGTACCCCGGCAAAGCATATTTAGAAATAAAAGGCCGACTGTACAACCGGACTCCTTTCCCCCAAACCTTTCTTTGGTGGGCCAATCCGGCGGTGAAAGTAGGCGAGCATTATCAATCCGTTTTTCCACCAGATGTACACGCGGTATTCGATCACGGACGGCGCGACGTATCGGAATTTCCAATTGCAAAAGGCATTTATTACAAGGTTGATTACGCACCAGGAACCGATATTTCGAGGTATAAAAACATACCAGTACCTACGTCTTACATGGCGGTTTCGTCTAAATATAATTTTATCGGCGGCTACGAACACGATACCCAAGGCGGCTTATTGCACGTGGCCAACCACCATATTGCACCGGGCAAAAAACAATGGACGTGGGGACATGGAGCGTTTGGATTGGCTTGGGACCGCAACTTAACGGATGAAGATGGCCCTTATATTGAGTTGATGACGGGGATTTTTACCGATAATCAGCCCGATTTTTCTTGGTTGCAACCCTTTGAAGAAAAGACCTTTAGCCAGTATTTTATGCCCTACTCCGAAGTGGGTCTTGTAAAAAACGCGACCAAAGAAGCCGCACTCAATGTAGCAATTTTTGAAGATAAAATTGACATAAAACTCTACGTTACGGCATTATGCACACATTTACAGGTACAAATAACCAATACCACCAACGGGGAAACGGTGGAGTCCAAAACCATTGAATGTGCGCCGGAATCGCCCTATTTAGCCACAATTACTACCCAAAAAACGTATATTCCAGAAGATATTCGTGTGACGGTGAAGGATGTAGCAACGGGCAAAATATTGGTCAGTTACCAAAAAGACAAACCCACCACCGAAGAGATCCCCTCCCCTGCCCTGGCGGCCAAAAGCCCTGCGGAAACCATCAACAATGAACAACTATACCTCACTGGGTTACACTTGGAGCAATACCGCCACGCCACTTATATTGCTGCGGATTACTACCAGGAAGCCTTACGCCGCGACCCCAACGATGCCCGCAACAACAATGCGTTAGGACTATGGTGGTTACGTCGAGGCAAACCAGAACAAGCCGTGCCTTATTTGAAAACGGCCATTGCTACCCTCACGCAGCGTAACCCCAACCCATACGATGGCGAAGCATATTATAATTTGGGCTGGGCTTTGTATTACCTGGGACAATACGACGCTGCGTTTGATGCCTTTTACAAATCGGTGTGGAGCGATGCCTGGCAACACGCGGGATTCCTGAATTTGGCCAGAATTGCTGTGCTGAAACACGAATATGAAGAGGCGTTGGAATTAGTAGAAAAATCGTTGGTGCGCAATTGGAACAGCCATACTGCTCGGCATTTAAAGGTACTCATTTTGAGAAAAATCGGACACACCGACGCGTGCCTTACCCTGATTGAAGCCTCCCTGAAAATTGATCCATTTAACTATGGTTGCGTGTTTGAACACTATTTACTGCATCAAACGAGCAACCCGACAAAGGCTAACGAGATCTTGGCTCAACTGTATGAGTTATCGCGGAAATGGGAAAATAATTTTACCGAATACGCTTTGGATTACGCCCTCGCTGGTGCTTACGACGAAGCCATTGCCTTGTTGCAATTATTAGAAACCAGCGGCACAACTGTTTCGCCACTTGCTTTCTATTACATCGGCTGGTGCTACCTCCAGTCCAATCGCCCCGAAGCAGCGCTGTCGTATTTCCAGCGAGCAGCGGGTACTTCCTCCGACTATTGTTTCCCCAACCGATTGGAGGATGTATTAGCACTGCGTGCAGCAATGACCCTGAATCCCCACGATGCCAAAGCACCGTACTACTTGGGTAATTTCTTCTACGACAAGCGCCAATACCCCGAGGCCATTCAGTATTGGGAGCAATCGGTAGCCTTAGATGCCGATTTCCCAACCGTACACCGCAACCTCGCATTGGCGTACCACAATAAACAAAATAATCCATCAAAAGCATTGCTGTCGCTCGAAAAAGCCTTTTACCTCAATGACAATGATGCCCGCATATTGATGGAACTGGATCAATTGTATAAAAAGACCAATAAGCCGCACCAAGAGCGGTTGGATCTATTGGAAAAATACCAACCTTTGGTCGAATACCGCGACGATTTGTACCTAGAGCGATCTACACTTTATAACCAACTGCGCCGCTACCAGTCGGCAAAGGAACTGATCGATACCTATCAGTTTCACCCTTGGGAGGGCGGCGAAGGTAAAGTGGTTGGGCAGTTTTTGATTTGCCACTTGGAACTGGCCAAACAAGCCATTCAATCTGGCGCGACACAAACCGCGCTCGATTTGCTGCAACGCGCAGAAGACTATCCCCTCAATCTTGGGGAAGGGAAATTGATAAACGCCCAAGAAAACGATATTCATTACCTAAAAGGGCTGGCATTGGCGCAATTGGGTGATTCGGCAGCAGCACTCCGCTATTTTCAAAAATCAACCGAAGGCATTAGCGAGCCCGTGCAGGCCATTTTTTACAACGATCCCCAACCCGATAAAATATTTTACCAAGGCTTGGCCTGGCGCAAAGTAGGCAACGCTGCAAAAGCCACCGAGATATTTAATCGCTTGATTCATTTTGGCACAGAACACAGCCAAGACGATATTCATATTGATTATTTTGCCGTTTCGTTACCCGATTTATTGGTTTTTGATGCCGATTTGAATTTAAAAAATAAAATTCACTGCTTGTATTTGCAGGGCTTAGGACACCTCGGCCTGGGCCATACCGATACCGCAAAAGAACTTTTTCACAGCGCTCTATTGCTCGATATTAACCACCAGGGTTGCCTCGTTCACCTTGAAATGATGCATTATTCACAATTGTTTTAATTGCTTCATGTACAAATTTGCGCTATCACAAAAGGTGCTTAACGGAGTACCAATTAAACTTATTTGCAACTATACCATGCAGTATATTTTTAACCTCTATCCAACCCAGAATGGGTCAAATGTTTATTGAAAAGCGTGGGTTTCCATACGCGTGCGACCCTGTCGGGGTCGAATATCATGCAGACATATTGCGCTAATAAACATTTGACCCATACTGGGTCGATTACATCCTCAAATCCTGAAAAACATATTTTACAGCGTATTAAAATCAAAGATTAAAATTTTAAATTCAATGAAAAAGTATATTTTTTTATATTTCGCACTGGTATTGTCTGCGGTATTGACCGCGCAATCCACCATCTCTTTATCCGGCAAATGGGAAATGCTGTTAGACCCCAATGATATGGGACTTAGAGCGCATTGGTGGGAAAAACCATTTACCGAAACCGTACAATTACCCGGTTCATTGGCCACTAATGGCAAGGGAAATACCACTTCGCTCCAATCCAATTGGACGGGCGACATTATAGACAGCACCTATTTTTTCTCGGCTAAATATAAAAAATACCGCGAAGGTGAGATTAAAATCCCATTTTGGCTCAAGCCTACCTCCCATTATGTAGGTGCTGCGTGGTACCGCCGAAAAGTGCTTGTTCCAACGGATTGGGACAAAAAAAGAGTTATCCTAAACTTGGAAAGATGCCATTGGGAAACCACCGTTTACATCAATGGTCGCTATTGTGGCACACAAAATAGTTTAGTCGCACCACACCAATACGATATATCCGCTTACCTCCAAAAAGGCGAAAACACCATCTGTATCCGGGTCGATAATCGTATAAAAATCCACCTTGGCCCCAATTCACACAGTATTTCGGAACATACACAGTCCAACTGGAACGGTATCGCGGGGGAAATGTCCTTAAATGCCGACTTACCCGAATTTATCCAGCAGGTAGAGGTGTACCCTAATCTGTCAAAAGCGCAGGCCAAAGTTGTTGTTTCTTTGCAACAACCTCGTAATCAGACATTTACGGGCAAATTAATTATCCGCGCCGTTGCGTTACAAAACGACCAAACGCCGTTGCCAGATGTTGAGCAACCTGTACAATTTAATAGCGAATCAACCCAATTGGAGGTCATTTATCCAATACCATCGCCACAAATGTGGGATGAGTTTTCCCCAAATTTATACCGTTTAACCACCGTTTTAATCAAAAATGGCACCACCAAGGGCGTTGAGCAAACCACCACTTTCGGGATGCGCGAAATAGGCGTACAAGGTACCAATATTACGATCAATGGCCGTCCCATATTCTTACGTGGCGACTTGGATTGCGCGGCTTTTCCCGTTACCGGATACCCGCCCACTACCGCAGCACCTTGGGAAAAAATATTCAAAACCATTCAAGAGTACGGCCTCAACCACCTCCGGTTCCACTCTTGGTGCCCGCCCAAAGCCGCTTTTGATGCCGCGGATAAATTGGGCGTTTATTTATATGTCGAAAGTCCACTTTGGGCCAACCAAAGCAGTGCCGTTGGTACTGGCGGATTAGTAGATGAATTTATCTACAAAGAATCGGAGCGAATATTGCGCGAATACGGCAATCACCCCTCTTTTTGTATGATGTCGTATGGCAACGAACCCGATGGCAAAAATCAAAATGCCTTTTTGGGCCGTTGGGTAGATCATTTTAAAGCGCAAGACCCACGCCGTTTGTACACCAGTGGCTCAGGCTGGCCCATGATACCCGAAAACCAGTTTCACGTCAGTTCAGATGCACGCATACAAAGGTGGGGAGAAGGTAATAAAAGTATCATCAATGGCCAACGCCCCAGAACGGATTACGATTGGCGCGACATTATTAAACCAAGTAAAGTGCCGTATATCAGCCACGAAATAGGCCAATGGTGTGCTTACCCGAATTTCAAAGAAATGCCTAAATATTCGGGGGTACTAAAACCAACAAACTTTGAAATTTTTAAGGAAACCCTCGAAGCCAATGGCATGGGTAAACAAGCCGATGATTTCCTGTTTGCGTCCGGGCGACTACAAACACTGTGCTACAAAGCAGATATAGAAGCGGCATTGCGTACGCCCGGTTTTGGAGGTTTCCAACTGCTCGGGTTGCACGATTTTCCCGGTCAAGGCACTGCTTTGGTGGGCGCATTGGATGTGTTTTACGAAACCAAAGGATACACGACCGGCCCCGAATACCGTATGTTTTGCAACAGTACCGTACCACTGGCGCGTCTGCCCAAATTATTGTATAAAAATACGGAAACCATGACGGCCACGATTGAAATCGCGCATTTTGGTGCGGCTGCGCTTAAAAACCAGACCATTCATTGGGAAATAGTGGACGGTAAAGGAGCGGCAAAGCAAGAAGGCAATTTCAAAATGGATCAAATTGCCATTGGGAATAACCAACCTGTTGGCAGTATCCAAGTACCGTTATCGGCCTTCAAAACGCCCCAAAAATTAACGCTAAAAGTGTCCTTACCGGGTACTACATTCCACAATCAGTGGGAATTTTGGGTATATCCGAGTACTTTGACTTTAGAAAAAGCAACCAATAAAGTGATTATTGCTCAAACGCTCACCCCCGATATTCTTCAAAAACTCAACGATGGTGCCTCCGTACTTTGGTTGCCTTATGGCCAAATTGGCAAAGAAAAAGGCCAACAAGTCCAAATTGGTTTTTCAAGCATTTTTTGGAATACGGCTTGGACAAGCGGACAAGCACCCCATACTTTGGGCATATTGTGCAACCCCGAGCACCCGATGTTTAGGCATTTTCCCACCGAAAAGCACAGCAACTACCAATGGCAGGATATTGTAAGCCAATCGCAGGCGATGATTATGGACGAATGGCCGCAATCGGTCCAATCTTTGATTCAACCTATTGATACTTGGTTTGAAAATCGGCGGTTGGCGTTGGCTTTTGAAGGCAAGGTCGGAAAAGGGAAACTTATGGTTTGCAGCATCAATTTAGCCGATAATTTGGAAGAAAGACTAGGTACTCGGCAAATTCGACATAGTATTTTGTCGTATATGGGTTCAAAAGACTTTAATCCAACCCAACAATTGGACGCTGCGCTGTTGAAAGGCATGAGTAATTAGTACGTTTTTACAATTATCCAGCGCCTCCAAAATTCCCATAGGGAATGTATGTTTATAGAGACCGAATGAAGATCGAACCCCAAATCCCGTAGGGATTGCATGTTATTTTGTGCGTTTTTTACATAAAATCCCTACGGGATTTGGACGTGCGCGCCTATTCAGCCTATAAACATATATTCCCTATGGGAATTATTCAGGGCAACTGGATAGTTATGGAATGAGGTAATTAATAAATTTTCAAAATAAAACATGAGCAACTTTAAACATAGTTATATCCTTGGCATTTCCTTTATTTCTGCCCTTGGCGGTTATCTGTTTGGCTTCGATTTTGCCGTAATTGCGGGAGCATTGCCTTTTTTACGCACCGAATTTGCGCTCGATCCTTGGTGGGAAGGTTTTCTCACCGGTACATTGGCATTGGGTTGTATCGTGGGCAGTTTGTGGGCGGGTAACCTGGCCGATCGCTACGGCCGCAGACCCGGACTGATCTGCGCCGCGCTTATTTTTGCCATTTCTTCTATCGGTATGGCTTACGCGCCTTCGCTGACGGTTTTTCTTATCATGCGGTTTATGGCTGGTATTGGCGTAGGCATGGCTTCTATGCTCAGTCCGCTGTATATTGCCGAAGTATCGCCGGCGCACGTACGCGGAAGGAATGTAGCGATCAATCAATTGACCATTGTAATTGGTATCCTTATCACTAATTTGGTGAATTATAGCCTCGCCGACAATGGCCCCGATACTTGGCGGTGGATGTTTGGTTTGGGCGCGGTACCGGCAGTGCTGTTTTTAATTGGCGTACTTTGGTTGCCCGAAAGCCCCCGTTATTTGATGAAGGCTGGCCAATCCGACGCGGCGGAAAAAGTGTTACAAAAAATTGGTAATCAGGCTTTTGTACAAGAAACAATGTCCAATATTACTACTTCCCTGAAGGGCAGCAGTACGCCTACCTACCGCGCTGTTTTTGATCCATCAGTTCGCCCTGCGGTGATGGTAGGAATTGGATTGGCGGTGTTTCAGCAATTTTGTGGCATCAACGTGGTATTCAATTACACCTCCACTATTTTTGAATCGGTAGGTGCCAACTTGGATCGGCAACTGTTTGAAACCGTTTCTATTGGGGTCGTGAATCTAATTTTTACGCTATTGGCCATGCGTTTGGTGGACAAAGCAGGCCGCAGACCACTGATGTTATATGGGTCTATTGGCTTGGCTGTTCTGTACCTTGCGCTCTCTATTTTATTACAAACACAAGCCAGCGCGGGTTGGGTTTCGCTGGTCGTTTTGTTGGCCATTGCTACTTATGCTACATCCTTGGCACCAGTAACCTGGGTGCTTATTTCCGAAATTTTCCCCAACAAAATCAGGGGAATTGCCTCTTCGGTTGCGGTCGTTTCGTTGTGGGCTGCCTATTTTGTGCTCGTCTTTACCTTTCCTATTTTAGCCAAACAATTGGGTACTTATGGCCCATTTTACTTGTATGCCGTGATTTGTTTCTTCGGTTTTTTGTTTGTCAAAAGCAAAGTAAAGGAAACCAAAGGCAAAACATTGGAAGAATTGGAAGGGGTGATGATGGGGCATTGAGGAATACTTAGGAACGGAGTCGAAATAACTCCGTTCCTAAAACCCACCTCGGGCATCAAAATTATTCTGCCGATAAGGTGCTTTCAAGAACTGGAACGTACCCGGTTTTGCATTGATAGTGAAAAAATACGTTCCCCGTGTTGGCTGCCAACTCAGGCTCATTTGCCAGCAATGCAAATCGCGGGTAATACCCAAATCAGGATAAACAAACTGCTTTTCCTTGATATCGTAAGAAATATTGGAGATATTCACCGACCATTTAGCAGAGATCGGAATATCACCTCGCACCGATATATTGTGCTGTCCAATCAAAAACGTATCGCGATTGGTTTGTGGCACAAATTGGCGTTCGTAAGTAACATAATGGCTAAAATTAAATCGATCGAGCCACCCAATCAAGTCATCCGGGGCTTTATTAGCGTTTGCTTGTGCTGCATTTTTTTTGGTGGCACCGTCTTTTTCACCCCTATTTTCGATCATATCGCGGATTTGACTGACCGTAAAACCCGTATTGATATTGATACCAAACTGATCGAGACGGGCCAGTTTTCCACCATTTTTCACCGTATAACGATTGACGCGCCTACCATTTTCGTTGAGTATATATGGGTCAAAGGATAAACGCCAATTGAGCGTAGTTAGCCCTTTGAAAAAGCGAAATACACCATTGGTACCCACCGTACTCCACCGCAGTGAATCCGCAGAAAAATTATAGTTACCACTAAAATTGAGGTTATCAAATATCTTTGTTTTTTTACCCCGGCCAGTGGTATCCCGCTTTGAAAAGTGCTTGATTTCCAATACATTAAGCAAACTATAATTCAATACCATACTGCGTGCCGAAGCCGACGGTCTGCCATAAATCCCTTCGTCAAAAATACTATATTGCCGTTTATTGCTCCTTCCCGGGCGCGAAGAGGTTTCTACTTCTCTGAAAAAATTCGTATTTTTGGAATAATCTGGTCCAAACCCGATACTGGCACTGGGCGAAATTTTATGCCGAATTCCTTTGAGCCAACCCTTCTTAAATTGTACCGTCCCAAAAATAGACGTACTGGCACTAATGCCTGCGTTAAAATTACGGTATTGATAAAAACCATACTTACGAATAAGCGTGTCGCGCCCCCATTTTGTACCATTACTATCCAATTCCAAACCTACAAATCGTCTTTCAGATGGGGTTATATTTTGGAAAATACTATCAAATTTGAACTGAGGTGTAGGATCAAACTCCCGTGTTGTGATATAAGGATACCAACTTTCATCATAGTTGGCATTGGGTGTAATATTGATAAATTTGGCCACTTTAAAATTAAAATCCGTACTCGCCTTGTGCTGTACCCCCGATTTAATATTGCGCAAAGTACTCCGCGTAAAAAGTGTTGTATCGGTCACATCATTAAGGGAATTACGCAGTTGAGAATTATAGGTCAAACTCATTTTTTCGTACCACTTCTCCTTTCCAATACCGTTTTTGCGCTTGAAGGGATAAATCCGTTGTAACGTAAAGGTCGCCTCAGGCAGGGTGATATTCATTTTGCGGGTTTGGGTATTTTGGTTGTGTGTAAAGCCCAAATTAAACTGATATGGCCGACCTGGATATATTTTATTTAAGGTAAAATTAGAATTCAACTGATTCCGGTAAACACTGGCAAAATCGTTTTGGTTACGGTTTTGATCGCGGTTGGTTTCAATATTGACCGATCCACCTATTTTCCGGGTTGGATGCGCCGCAGCGTCTTGTTGGTGTCTGATTTGTAGGCTAAACGAAGGGAAATATATCTTTTCGGCCTTATCATTTTCAGATACGCGCCGATTATAACGCAATAAAAAACTACCCGAATGCTTGTATTTATAATTGTAATTGGTTGTACCCGTTACGCCAAAAGAACCATTGACAAAAGCACTCAACAGCAGTTTGGCATCCATGTGTTCATTAATGGGTTGGTACCAACCAAAATCTTGCAAACCCAAGCCTTCCCGCTCTGCAAAGTTAAAATCTTGTGGAAGAATCAAACCTGCTTTACGTGTTTTTGTAATCGGATAAAACCCAAATGGCAAAACCAATGGCGTAGGAATACCGGCAATTTCTACATTAGAGAGACCCGTTACGACCAATTTGTCCTGAATTACCTTTAGTTTTTTCGTTCGCACCCCAAAATGCGGATGATCGGCATTGCAGGTAGTAATAATTGCATCATAATTGTAAATTGTATTACGGGCGGAGGTATCCCCCTCTGGGCCTCCCACAAATTTGGCTTTTTGCCCCAATACATACAAGTCCTCTTGTTTGGTCCTGGCTTCGTAAATAATTCCTTTTTTGGTTTTAAAATTGTAGCGCAGTTTATTGGCTTCAAATGCTTGATCCTTGTCTTTAAATTCGGGCGCGCCGCTCATTCGCCCCGTACTATCGGGAAATTCCGTAGCTGTTATTTCATTTTTTGCATAATCCAATAGAATATAACCCGCTGTAATATTAAGGGTTGTGTATTTAACTGTGGCCTCCCCATATAAATGTACCTGTTTATTAACGACATCAAACCACATAGAATCCTTGGCACCATAACTGATCTCCTCGGTGAGTCCATCGTCCGAAAATTTCACCTTGCTCAAATCCACCACTGCCGAGTCCACCGCAGTAGGTCGTACTGTACCCGAAGCGGGCGTTGGTGCAATCGTATCCAAAACCGGCGGAGGCAATAGCGTATCCTGTGCAGCCGCACTCAGAAAGAGCAGGACACAGCCTAAGGTAAATAAAAAATGACGAATGCCTCTATAGTAGAAATTCATATTCATACGTTTTCTTTAAAGATCTATGAGCGATGGCGTACCTGACTTTTTTCATCAAAACAATAAACAGCTAAGATAATTAGATTAAATACAAGCATCTTATCCAACCCAATACGCGTTCCTTGCCCATCGTTCATATCTTTTATCTCTTTTTCACAAATTTAACCGATATTTGCACCGCTAAACTTTTGCTTTATGCCACAAAAGTCCGTTATTCAAACGCTGCTCGCGCTATTTGCGTGGCTTATTTTACAAAATTTTAACTATTTGCCTGAAAAAGGGCACAAAGTTAACTCAAAAGACCCAATTATTGAGTACCGCATCAAGAAGGTTGTTCTTGATGCTGGCCATGGTGGTAAAGACCCCGGCTGTATCGGTGTCAATAAAACGTATGAAAAACACAATACGTTGGCCATTGTACTCGAAGTAGGTGCAAGAATCAAAGCCGAATACCCCGAAATCGAAGTGATTTATACTCGGGATACCGATGTATTTATCGAACTCAAAGAACGTGCCGCTATTGCCAACCGCAACAACGCAGATTTATTTATTAGCGTCCACTGCAATGCTATGTCCGCAGCATCGGCACATGGAACGGAAACGTATGTCATGGGTCTGCATACCGCAAAGCACAATTTGGAAGTAGCAAAACGCGAAAATGCCTCTATTTTCTTAGAAGATGACTATAAAAAGAACTACGAAGGCTATGATCCCGATAGCCCAGAAGCGCATATTTTGGGTAGCGTATGGCAAAGTGCTTATCTGGAACAAAGTATTATTCTTGCCCAGCAAGTTCAAAATTTTTCCAACAAAATAGCAGAACGGGTGGATAGAGGAGTCAAACAGGCTGGTTTTCTGGTCTTGCGCGAAACAGCTATGCCGTCTATTTTGATAGAAGCAGGTTATTTGACCAACGAAAAAGAAGAAAGTTATCTGTATTCGGACGAAGGACGAAGTGCAATGGGCGATGCTGTTTTTAATGCGTTTAAAGCCTACAAACTCCAAATGGAGGATAAAGTAGTGACTCCGCCCGCCAAAACAAAACCCTCCAAACAAGGAAAAACCAATCCCGTGGTAAAGGAGGATTACGCTACCGAAAATCGCCCAAAAACAAACGTGGAAGCCCCCAAAAACGTACCACCAAAAACCACAAATACCCCCAAACCAATTCCCACGACACAAAAACAACCCATAAATACGCCACCCGCTGCCACCAAAAGCACCGCTACATCATCTGTTTATATGGTACATGTACTCTCTTGGCCCAATCAAATGGATCGAAACACTGGGAAACTAGCACTCCTCACCAATGTAAAAGAAGAAAAATCTGGTAACGAATATAATTACCTCACTGGCCCATTCACGACCAAAGAAGAGGCCGATCTTATGCTCACAGAAATTAAACAAATGGGATTTAAAACCGCCAAACTCGTGGTGAGATAATTTTCATTGATTGCATAAACACCAAAATACCTCTAATTTTATACCAAATCATAGGTATAATCTAAAAAATAGCACAAAAATAAAAATTACAATAAACATCTATAAATGTTCAAATTCAGAAACGAAACTAAAGTTGGCCTCCTTGCTATTGTAGCAATGGCCGCAGCATTTTGGGGTTATCAATTCCTAAAAGGCAAAAATGTCCTCACTTCTTCCCAAACATTCTACGTAAGATACGCCAATGTCGATCAACTTCGGCCTTCAGCACCTATTTTTGTAAGTGGTATGCAAGTAGGCATGGTAAAAGACATCCATATTGATGCCGAAGATGATAAATCATTGATCGTAGAATTGAATATCGAAAAAAATATTCAAATACCTAAAGATGCAACGGCTTCTATTATTGGTTTAACACTCATGGGCGGAAAAGCAATTGATATTGTAATTCCACACCCTTGTGATGGCGATGGTTGCGCTAAATCTGGCGATTACCTCCAAGGTACTACCCGATCTTTGGCGCAAAGTCTTTTGGGCGACCCCAAAGAATTGGACGCTTATGTGGCCAAACTTCGTATGGCGTTCGATACACTTGCCGACCCTAACAGCAAAGAAGGTTTTGGCCCATCTGTAAAAGCGATGGAAACTACATTGGTCAATCTTGCCCTTGTTTCGGCCAAACTAGACGCATTGCTCGCCCAAAATCGCGCCAATCTCGGCGCCACACTCACTAATGTAGCAGGTATTACCCAAAACCTAAAAAACAGTAATAGCGATATTGCAGCGGCTTTGTCCAATTTGAAAGCCGTAAGTGAGCAAATCAAAGGTGCTGGAGTGGATGAAACAGCCAAAAAGGCAGGTGTTGCGCTCGACTCCATCATTCTTGCATTAGGCTCTTTGAAAAACACCCTGAACTCGACCGAAAAAACCATTGCCAAAGTAGATGGCATTGCCGGACGATTGGCCAATGGTGAAGGTACTGCTGGCCGACTACTTACCGATGATGTACTATTTGAAGAAATTGTGCGCACATCTAGGCAATTATCCCTGATTACACAGGATTTGCGCCTCAATCCCAAGCGTTATAACACCGTCAAATTGAAGATATTTGGCAAAAACAAAACAGGGGATTATATGCTTCCTACTGACGATCCTGCATACCGTATGCTGTTGGATAGCCTCGATAGGGACTTCTTTTTGAAACGCAAAGCGGCCATGGAAGGCGGCAAATAATAGACATTTTTAATTTAACTCACCATCTATGTTTAAGTTCCACAACGTACTCATATCCACCATAGTCGGCCTTCTTATAGGTATGACGACGGTTGCTGCCCAAAATATCCAGTTTACCGAGTACGATATGGCCAATGGCCTCAAAGTACTGTTGCACGAAGACCACTCTACACCTATCGTTGCCGTTTCTGTGATGTACCATGTAGGCTCCAAGAACGAAAACCCTGAACGTACGGGGTTTGCGCACTTTTTTGAGCATCTACTATTTGAGGGTTCAGCAAACATCAAACGCGGTGAATTTGACGATTATGTCAGCAATGCTGGCGGTATGAACAACGCCAATACTTGGTACGACCGAACCTATTATTATGAACTATTGCCCAGCAACCAATTAGCACTGGGGCTTTGGCTCGAAAGCGAGCGGATGCTCCATGCCATCGTAGAAAATGTAGGGATTGAAACACAACGCCAAGTGGTAAAAGAGGAACGCCGCCAACGGGTCGATAATGTACCTTATGGCCGATTGGTAGAAGAAACGATGAAACGTACCTTCAAAGTACACCCTTATACCCATTCCGTTATTGGTTCTATGGCGCATTTGGATGCAGCCGTTGAACAGGATTATAAGCAGTTTTACAAAGATTTCTATCGCCCCGATAATGCGATCATTTCTATTGCTGGCGATATCAATATTGAACAGACAAAAGCATTGATTGATGCTTATTTTAAGGATATTCCACGTGGACAAGGGGAGGTTTTTCGCCCGAAAGTGACCGAACCGGCTATCACGAAAGAAATACGGGATACGATTTATGACCAAGTGCGCTTGTCGCAATTGGTGTATTCTTACCAAATTCCGGCACAAGGCACACCCGATTATTACGCTATGGGTATGCTCACCGATTTATTAAGCCGTGGCAAAAGTAGCCGTATGCAAAAAACAATCGTGGATCAGCAGCAAAAGGCCGTTACTGTGGGCGCATTCCCACTGGCATTGGAAGACCCAGGGGCTTGTATCATGTTCGCTCGTGCAGCCTTGGGTGTTGACCTCAAAGACCTCGAAATGAGCATGGATGCTGTGATTAAAGACGTGCAGGACAACTTAATTTCGGAAATTGAATTTCAAAAATTACTCAACCAAGTCGAAAGCGATTTTGTAACCGCTAATACCTCTGTGGCTGGTATCGCCGAAAGTCTCGCTAATTATGAAATGTACTTTGGTGATGCCAATTTGATCAATACCGAACTGGAGCGCTACCGTAAAGTAACCCGCGAAGACATTAAAAACGTGGCCAATAAGTATTTTAATAAAAATAGCCGCGTCGTATTATATTGGTTGCCGCAGGGCGCAAAACCTTAGATAATTGGGCTTTTATAATTTATAATTTAACATTGAGCGTTTAACATTTACAATTTAAC
>JBEAVK010000147.1:0-7931 GCA_041160955.1 Bacteroidota bacterium | reverse complement strand
ACATGTAATCCACATTCTTTTTTGCTGCTATCTTCCCACCACCAGCGTCCTGCGCGGAAATCTTCACCGGGCTGCACAGCGCGTGTACAAGGCGCACAACCGATGCTTACAAAACCTTTTTTATGCAAAGGATTTTGTGGGACACGGTGGGTATCTGCAAAGGCTTGCACCTGCTCGAAAGTCCAGTCAAAAAGTGGGTGAAATTTAAAAAGTTGGTGGGTGTCGTCCCATTCCAGGGGTTGCATATCGAGGCGGTTAGGAGATTGCTCTGCGCGGATGCCAGTGATCCAAACTTGTTGCCCTTTCAATGCCCGCGCCAGCGGTTCTACTTTTCTTATTTGGCAACATTCTTTCCGGTTTTCCAGCGAGGCATAAAAACTATTGGGGCCTTTTTCGGCTAATAAACGTTCCACAGCACTGGTTTCTGGGGCAAATACTTCTATCGGTTGTTGGTATTGTTCTACCGTTCGCGACCATGTGGAATAGGTTTCCTGAAAATTACGGCCTGTGTCCAAAGTGAAAACCCTAATGGGTAATTGTTGGCTAAAAATAAGATGACTAATCACCTGATCTTCAAGGCCAAAACTGGTGCTAAACACAATTTTCCCCGAAAAATGCTCCGACAACCACTCCAGCGCAGCGGCTGGATTTTGTGTCCGAAAAGAAGATAACTGTTCGGAAAGTATTTGTAAAGTATCTTTTGTTTGCATAACTCGAATGCGCGGTGTGGATAAAAAAAAGCAAAAAAAAAGCCCTTCGGTGGATACCGAAGGGCTGTTATGCTGTAAAAATTTATATCAGTTTATAAATGAAAACTATTTGCTATGATATAAAGGTTGTACAGCCGCTTCGGTAAACCAGAGACGGACAGCAACAACAACAACACATCATATTTGCAAATGAAATATTCATGGCACAAAGGTATGGGAGTATTTCTGATTCCAACAAGAGAAAAATACACCTTTTTGAAAAAAGATATAAAAATTTATTAAAAATGTTTTTAACGGAATTTAAAAACGGAATATTGCTATTTTATTTGTTAAAATTTCATGCAACTTCTTTGCCCGTCGCGCGCGAGCATTTTGGAGCCAAAGCCTCGTCGATTTGATATTTTTAAATTTTAAAGTGGATGCGTGACAAAATCGGGGCATGATATTTTATTTATGCAAACAATGGATTTCAATTAAATTGTCGGGGTGACAGAAAAAGTCGCCCCGACAATTAAGCACTGATCTACCTTTGATCTAACTTTGAAATTTTGTTGGTAAACAGGGTAAAATCTTTTGCTTGCATGGGTGCTTAATTCTTAACGCAAAGATTTTTTTGAAGAAAACTTGTGACAAATTTGCTCGGTTAAATAAAAATATCGCACCTTTGCATCACCGTATCAGTACAATGATACATTTATACTGTTTTTTATTTACTTATTTTTACTCATGCGCGTACTTGTTTTAGATAATTTTGATTCCTTTACCTACAATTTGGTGGATTTTTTCCGCACTTTGGGTACTACGGTGACTGTATTTCGCAATACAGTGCCAATGGAAGTATTGGAAAAAGAGGTATTCGATTTATTGGTATTGTCGCCTGGGCCATCCGTTCCGCGTCAGGCGGGGAATATGATGGCAGTTATTGAGCGGTTTCATACCAGCAAACCGATTTTAGGTGTTTGTTTGGGTCATCAGGCATTGGTCGAGTTTTTTGGTGGCACCATCTCTAATATTGCGCCTGTACACGGCAAAGCAGTGCCTATTGAGCACGATGGTCGCGGCGTTTTTACACATATAGAGCAACAAGTAGAGGTGGCGCGTTACCACTCTTGGGCCGCTGATATCATTCCTTCCGACTTGGAAGTCACCTCTCGTTCTGGCGATGGCGTAGTGATGGGGGTTAGGCACAAAAAACTCCCCATCGAAGGTATTCAATTCCACCCGGAATCAGTATTGACCATGAAAAACAATGCAGGTATGCGGATGTTGAAAAATGTGGTAGAAGGTCGATTATCAGCAGGAAATAGGATTTACCACGAGTTATCGCAGCGTTTACAACAAAACAAGCCGCTGGGTAGTACACTATTGCACGACTATCTGCGAGCGGTAGAAGAGGGACAGTTATCGGACGATCAAAAACAAATTTTATTAGTATCGCTATCCCATCGGATGCGCCAACCCGAAATTTTGTACCAGTTTATCCAAGCGATTATGGCTTTTAGTAAGCCACTGGGTACTGCGGGAGCGCACCCTATGTTTCAGGAAGCGACAGATATATGTGGGACAGGTGGTTCTAACCTGCCTCGTATCAATACCTCCACGTTAGCAAGTCTTTTATTGGGTTCTTTTGGGTTGAAAATTGCCAAACATGGCAACCGTGCAGCGGCGGGTCGATTTGGCAGTTTTAACCTATTAGAAGCATTAGAAGTACCAATTCAATTTGACCCTGACCACGCCGTGCAACAATTGGAATTGGCCAATATTGCTTTTATTTTTGCGCCAGATGTACACCCTGTTTTTCGTCATTTTGCGGCAACGCGTGCCAAAATTGGTGTTCCAACCGTATTTAATGTGCTTGGCCCGTTGGTCAATCCATTATTACCTAAACGACAATTTATCGGTACATCTTTTGAAGATCTGCAAGAGGTTATTTTTGAAACGGGTATATTAATGGGTAAAGAACATTTGATGGTGGTACGTGGCAACGATGGTCTGGACGAAATTTCAATTTCCGCGCCTACCCGTGTAT
The DNA here is from genome assembly GCA_041160955.1 of Bacteroidota bacterium. Lineage (GTDB taxonomy): Bacteria > Bacteroidota > Bacteroidia > Chitinophagales > Saprospiraceae > M3007. The sequence continues at coordinate 5,192 of JBEAVK010000147.1, read as the reverse complement.
TGGAATACCGCAATGGAAAAAGATTAGATTATACCATTACCCCAGAAGATTTTGGGGTAAAAACATTGCCTTTTCAGGCCGTAAGTGCGCCCAATGGATCAGTTTGCACTGAAATCGCACGCGCCATGCTCAATGGTCAAACCGATACTCCGCACTACCAATTAGTACTTATCAACGCGGCATTTATCTATTCCAAACTGATCGAAGATATTCCTTTGACGGAGGCATATCAAAAAATGAAAGAACGATTAACAACAGGGGCAATGGGCGAAGTCTTGAAAAATTATTGTGGTGCAGCAGTTAACCAATAAAGGGTGTATAATTTTGTACACCACATTTTTGTGCTACAACAAAGCGTACACTATTTTAACCACAAAAGTTCACAAGAGTACACAAAGACGTAGATTTTGCCTTGTTTTTATCCAAAACAATGGAAAATGAATATAACTGTGTCGCGCTAACGCTTTGTGCTCTAAAAAACAAGCGAAGCGCCTACTCTACATCTTTGTGAACTTTGTGCTCTTTTGTGGTAGAAAAACCATACACAATTTAACTGCTTTTATCCAAAATACGTTGTCATTTGTGGTAAAAAATAAAAATGCAAACATTTATGAACATATTAGATACCATTACCGCCCAAAAACGCATAGAAATCGCAGCATTATACCAAAACAACGACCTCGAAACCCTTAAATCCGCGACAAAACCTACCACACGTAATTTCTACAACGACATCGCGGCCGCACATAGCCAAAAGCAACCCTTTTTTATCTGCGAATTCAAAAGAAAAAGCCCCTCCGAAGGCTGGATCAATGCCGATGCAGACTTACCCCAACAGGTACAGGCATACGCGCAGGCAGGTGCGAAAGCCATTTCCGTACTTACCGATACCTCCTTTTTTGGCGGTAGTTATCAAGACTTGGAATTAGCCGCCGCCACCCTACATGAATTAGGTGAGAACCGACCATTATTGCTCCAAAAGGACTTTATTTTAGACGAAATACAAATCTACAAGGCCCGCGCAGCAGGCGCAGACCTGATCCTACTCATTGCTGCGATACTTACAGCAGATCAATTACAGTACCTTAAAGATATAGCCGAATCCGTGGGGATGGGCGTTTTGGTGGAAGTGCACGACAATGAAGAACTACAAAAAGTACAGCACCTCGATTTTCCAGTATTGGGCATCAATAACCGCGATTTAAAAGTATTTCGCACCTCTTTGAACCGTGTAAATGTCCTCAAAAAACAATCGCCCCACCGATTTATTATTTCGGAATCGGGGATATACAATTATCGGGATTTTGCCGTAGTTCGACATGCGGATGGCTTTCTGATTGGTACAGGACTGATGCGAGCGGGAGCAGCCTCTTTATCGGCTTTGCAAAATTCAAAATATTTGTTCAAGGCATGTGGCATCCGTACCGCTGATCTTTTTCAGGAAGATACTGCCGATTTTATTGGGATCAACTTTTCGCCCGTGAGCAAACGCCGGATGCCCTTGGAAATACTGGATCAAAACCCAATTCCAAGCCATGCAGTGGCGGTTTTTTACCAAAATGATCCCGAAGAAATACATGCCATACTCGAGCGTTATCCATTCCAACGCGTACAATTGTATGCCGGCGATGTCACACCGGAATTTGTACGCAGTATCCGAAAAAAAATACTGCTCGCTGCACGTGTGCGTACGCAAGCCGATTTAGATGATTTAGAAAACTACGCTGCGGATATAGATCTGTTTATTTTGGATGGCCCAGACCCCGGTAGCGGCACACAAGTCGAAAATGACTTGATCCCTCCAAGTTTTCCATATCCCTTTTTATTGGCAGGTGGTATGCACAGCGGTAACCTTGAGCGATTGACCAAATACCAAAACTGCATTGGTGTGGATATGGCATCGGGGATTGAAACAGATCATGTTGTTGATGTTGAACAAATTAGAGCGGTGTTGGGCAACATCAAACTTCTTTAAAAATAAGATTTAAAAGGATATGCTTTTTTGTCTATAAAACAACATTGACGTCCTCATTAATGTTGACACTTATACTTCGGCGCTGTAGATTTTGTGCATAGAAATTTTACTGTGCCCTATAACTCGGCACACCAAAATATTACGGTGCGCTGCACCTACTGTAAGAAAGCACTGTGTTCTGTGAGAAAAATTATTTTTCAAATCATAAAACTCACCTATCTTTGCGCACTGTAGAAACAGATTATGTGTGAATATCGTGTAAAAAAGTGCTTTATGTTGATGGTTCTGTCAATAATTTGCTTCTATTTTCCTCGATGCTTCGCTTCTTACTGACTTGCCTAAGCAGTACAGACACACCACCCTTTATATAAATATTATAATACATCATGAAATTTAATTTTTTCTTTATTCTCCATTTTTGCTTGTTCGGTTCACTATCCCTTTGGAGTCAAAATGCTACCAATTTTTGGACTTCAATTAAGGAAAACACTATCGCGGAGGCATTAGACCAACGCCATATTGTTCCTAATTTATACCATACTAAGCACCTCGATCGCTCAGCGTTTGCATCGTATTTAACAACAGCACCCACCGAATCGGAGGTGTTACAAGGAGAAAAGGGCTTACTCCTCGATATGCCTAATATAAATGGAGCAATCATGCAATTTGAGATTTGGGAAGCACCTATGATACACCCAGATTTGGCAGCAAAATTTCCCTCTATCAAAACTTATGCGGGACATAGCGTAGGCAAACATTCATCTGTTATTTATATGGACATCACGCCGCTTGGTTTCCATGCCATGATTTTTAATACTGGCAGCAACACAGTCTTTATTGATCCATATAGCAAAAACAACATAGAAGACTATATTGTCTATGACCGTAAAGATTTCACCGAACGCAATGGCAATACTTTTACTTGTCATACAGGAGAAAAAGAGGTCACCACACTGGAAATTCCTGCATCACCCGATTTTGTAGGTACTTGCGGAACACGCCGCGAATACCGCCTAGCCTTAGCATGTACAGGCGAATATGCTACATTCCACGGCGGTACTAAACCTCTTGCATTGGCCGCAATGGTGGTCACTATGAATCGTGTCAATGGTGTATTTCAGAAAGAATTTAGTATTAAACTCAATATTATTGCCAATAATGACCTTATCATTTATCTCGATGGTGCTACAGATCCATACACCAATGATGATGGCCCTGTTATGCTCGGCCAAAATCAAACAAATGTAGATGCGGTAATCGGTACTGCCAATTATGATGTCGGTCACGTATTTAGTACTGGTGGTGGTGGTATTGCGCAATTGTTTAGCCCTTGTAATAATTCAACAAAGGCCCGAGGCGTAACAGGGAGCAGTGCTCCAGTAGGTGATCCGTTTGATATTGATTATGTGGCACACGAAATTGGACACCAATTCACCGGCACGCATACCCAATCCAATCCCTGTAATCGCTCTGCTGGTACCGCTGCCGAGCCAGGGAGCGGCTCTACCATTATGGCTTATGCGGGAATATGCTCACCTAACGTACAAAATAACAGCGATGCCTATTATACCGCAGTAAATTTAACGCAATTAGTTTCTTTTACACAAACAGGAGGTGGTAATAATTGTGATGCTCCTTTTGCAACCAGTAATAACGCACCTGTCGTAGCGGCTTTAACCAATAAATCAATACCCATATCAACACCTTTTTTCCTTACGGGAAGCGCAACAGATCCTGATGCAGGCACTGCTCTTACTTATTGCTGGGAACAAACGGATTTATATACCAATCCTTCTGATGTAACGCCTCAAGCAACCAATACCACCGGTTGTATGTTTCGTTCATTAACCCCCTCCAGCGATCCTACGCGCTATTTTCCTAAACTTTCTACGGTATTGAGCGGCGGAACAGATATGTGGGAAGTGCTGCCATCGGTAGGTCGTACGATGAATTTTAGGCTTACTGCGCGGGATAATGTCGTCGGTGGAGGTTGTACCGATGAAGAAAATGTCGTTATAACCACTGTTGCAGCCGCAGGGCCATTTGTTGTTACCGCGCCCAATGGCGGAGAATCCTATTCGCCCAACTCCACCCAAACCGTCACCTGGAGTGTCGCCGGCACCACCGCTGCACCAGTAAGTTGTGCCAATGTGACCATCCTTATTTCTTTGGATGGTGGCCTTACCTTTACTACGCTATTAGCATCGACACCCAATGATGGTACACAAAGCGTGACAATGCCCAATACCAACTCCACTACTGCACGCATTATGGTACGCTGTGCCGACAATATTTTTTACGATGTTACGAATGAAGATTTTTCAATAGGTGTCATTTGTAATCAAACATTTATGAGTACGGATGTACCTAAAGTTATTCCGGCGGCATCGCCTAACACCGTTACTTCTACGCTGAGTATTGCGACCCCTGGTAATATTAGTGATGTAAACGTAGTTAATTTAGCAGGTACACACTCATGGGTGGGGGATTTAACCATAATGATAAAAAGCCCTGCCAATACAGAACGAACGCTATTTGAAGCTATCTGTAACGATACCGACAATTTTAATGTACAGTTTGACGATCAGGCTGGTAACTTGTATTCCAGTTTGCCTTGCCCGCCTACTTCGGGTTTGTTTTATCGCCCCCTTGAAACTTTGAGTAATTTTAACAACGAAAGTGTGGCTGGCACATGGACACTTACGATCATGGACGGTTTTGGAGGTGACGGTGGCTTCTTAGATACTTGGGGACTCAGTTTCTGTTCTCCTACGGCTTTACCAGTAGAATGGCTTTCATTCCGAGCCGAACACATCAGTGATCTTGTCCGATTGGACTGGGCTACAGCTACAGAGCGCGATAATAAAGGCTTCCATATTGAACGCAGTATCAATGATGTAGCGCATTTTGAAACGATCGGATGGGTGGCTACGAATAATGGATTTACGGCTGCTAACCAGTACTATGGCTTTGTTGATGCTAAAATAAAATCGGGGAATACCTATTATTACAGGCTCAAACAAGAAGATCTTTCTGGTAAAACACACTATTCGGAGACCAGAGTGGTTGCAGTTGCCCATACCAAAGGACAATTGGTCATAACGCCAAATCCAATGACCGAATCAGCCATTATTGCCCTCGATGTACCGGATATTGAAGATGCGTTGGAGGTACAATTGTATAATATTCAAGGCCAATTAGCAGGTAGTTTCCAAAT
>JBEAVK010000109.1:0-13664 GCA_041160955.1 Bacteroidota bacterium | reverse complement strand
TCTTCAAATAATTTGACTTCATCTTCGTAAAATCCCAAAGCCTTGTCCAAATTGCCCAAACTGGTGTGCGTTCTCCCAAGTTTTTCGTAAGAAACCGCCAATCCGTATTTAAACGCCACATTGTTCGGGTTGTCGGCATAGAGTTCTTTTGATAATTTATTCTGTTCTTCGTGAAATCCCAAAGTCTTGTCCAAGTTACCCAAACTGGTGTGCGTGTTACCAAGTTTTTCATAAGAAATGGCCAACCCGTTTTTAAACTCCACATTGTTCGGGTTGGCGGCATACAGTGCTGCCGCTAAACGATTAAATTTATCGTAAAATCCCAAAGCCTTGTCCAAATTGCCCAAACTGGTGTGCGTGTTACCAAGTTTTGAGTAAGAAAAGGCCAATCCGTTTTTAAACTCCACATTGTTTGGGTTGGCTGCATATAGTTCTTCAAATAATTTGACTCCATCATTGTAAAATCCCAAAGCCTTGTCCAAATTACCCAAACTGGTCTGCGTTTCCCCAAGTTTTAAGTAAGAAACCGCAATATTGGTTTTATCGTCATTTTTTTCAAAACTAAGGTGCGCTTTTTCAAAAAGGTTAAGTGCATCTTCAAGATTGCCAAATATGGTAAAGATATTGCCTTTTTTTAACCAAATTATTCCCTTATCGTTCTCATTGGCATGAGTCTCCCACTCATCAAGGATAGTTGAGGCTTTATCATATGCACCTACTTCTATAGCGGCATCTATTATTTGGGCATAGAGCGTGTGGCGATAAGCGATTTCACTTTCGGGTGTTTTTTCTAAAAGCAACAACAAGCGGTTGAGTTCTGTTTGTTGGCTTGGATCAATAGGTTGAAGTTGAACGGAATCGTCTCCCAAACGGAGATCACCGCCTGCTTTAAGGGTGCTACTTTGTACTTCGTTTTGCGCGCTGTCCATTTCCAAATCTAACATCCAAGACCGAAATGACCACAAGTCGGGCATTTTTTCCATGATGGTTTTGGCATATAGTTCACCCGTAGTGGCGGGGACAAATACAAAAAGCGCAATGGGATATTTAGCCAACCTGTCACGACGGAGGTTAAGTCCTGCTGTGATACCACGTCGCCGGCTATTTTGTTCGGCATACTGCGGGGTCTCTTTACCGAGGCTGTCTCGTTCTTCTTTCAATACATCGTCAAAATTTTCAATAAAAAAAAAGCCCTCGTTTAAATCAAAGTAAGCCTTGGAGATATGCGTATAATCTAATTTTTGAGCATCCACTTTTTTAATGGAGCGGTCAGGAAAAAGCCTTTTTAAATCTTTTTCCAACTGTTGGACAAACGAAAAGTGATTGTAGCGCACAATCACAAATCGGAACGCTTCTGTTCTTAGCAATTTGAACAGCGGCGTGGTTTCCGCTACATAGTTATCCGACATATTGCTGGTATAAAGGAGATACTTCTACAACAGGATTGACACGCTTGTAAGTGCCATCATTGTACTCTAAAACAATGAGTTTTTCAAGTAAATCTTGCCAATCTTCATCAAATGGGATTTGTAGCCCCTTTTCATTGGCTTCTTTGAGTATTTTTAGTTTTTCTAAATCCTTGCTTGAAACGTATTGCGAGGTTTGAGCAGACAATTTTTTAACCCCTTTTTCGAGGTCTTTAAGGTATATCATATTGGTATCCTCATCCGCAAACATATTGGCGTATTCCAAAACACGAAGCAATTCTCTTGGTGAGCCACCGCCGTATAAAATGGCTTTGCGCACCGTATCGGGACTGTCAAAAAGGCTGGCATCTATACGTTTATACACAAAATCTTGAAAGCGACTTACCGCTTCTTCCACAATACTGCCGTCTTTTTCACGAATTTTGACAAAAGGGAAAGAAATAGGTTCGCTAAATGCTTGTAAGCGATTGCGTTGCGGCATTAATTCAATCGGTAAAGTCAAAATAGTATTCACTTTAATTTTGCTAATTCGGTCAGAAATTTCATCCACTATTTTTTTCCGAATATCAATAGTTGCGGTTTTTTCTAAACCATCTACAATGAATAATAACTCTTTTGCGATGCCTTTTTTTCTTAGGAGTATATTGACATGCTCAATAAATTCATTGAATTTATTGGATAATTCTTTAAAGTTATTCTTCAAAACAGTCCTAATTTTATCCGCATTTTCTTTACTGCCGGATAAATTAGCCTTTAATTTGGCTGCGATGCCTAAAAAACTAAATATGCTGGGTGTTTCTGCTTTGATTTCAACTTCAAAACCACCCTCTTTTTTGATAACTTTGTTTACTTCATTTACCCGTTCTCCAAACCAACTATTCAATGAACCAATAATATCTTTATCTAATTCTAAGTCAACTTTTTGTGCTTCTTCAAATAATCGTTCCAATTGAAAAATAAGAATATCCATATACTCTAAATCATTGGCATCTATACCATCATCAAGGTTACAGATTACACAGAAAAAGCAGTCTTTGTTGTTGAGTTTTTGAGCGATTTTTGCCAATTCAGAGGTCTTGCCCGACCCACGCATACCTGACAAAAATAAGAGTGCTTTATTGCCTTGATTGGCTTCTCTATTGTATATGAAAGTTTTAGAATGTACATTGAGTTTGGAATAAATCATTTTATCTTCAAAGTCACCACGCACATCGGAAAAATCGGTATAAAACACATGGTCGGGTGTTATAGGCACGTCTAACCGAACGGCATTGTCCACCTCGGCAAGTGTTGTTGCTTTTTTATATAAATTCAAATCAATGTTCATAACTAATGAAAACTAAAATTTCTAGCACAAAAGTATGTTTTTTTGAACACTTATAGCGGTTTTTTTTCAAAAAGCCTAGCCACTGCGGTGCCTGATTAGGGTTTTCTTATAAAAGGTGCAGCGCACCGCAATATTTGCTACAAATATTACGGTGCGCTGCGCCTGAAATTTTTATAAGAAAGCCCTAGATGCCTGATTGACTTGCCGTTCTACTGTTATCAAGTAGGTATCGGCACTACTCATCTCTCCTAATGGATCCTACCCGCACAACACTCACCCTTCTGTTATAAAACAAATTCCCAGATCGAAGCACCGCCAAATACATACCTTCGGCTAGCCAAGCCGTATTGATCGCAGCACTTGTACTGGGTACTGGCAAATTGACCGATGCAACAGCCACACCATTGCTATTGTATAAAGTAATAGTGCCATCGGTGGTGGTGGGGACAGGCCAACTGAATTTTACCTGAAAAGTAGCAGGATTAGGGCGTACCGAAAGCGCGTTATCACCCGGAGGCAGCGGAGTTCCGGGAAGGAAATAGGTCACGTGCATATCCGCAGTATTGGTGCGTATAGGCTCGTTAAAATCAAAATAAATATCGCAGAAATTGGCTATTTTATCCCCTTCAAAAAGATCCGTTTGAGGTTGGATTGAAAATTTCACAAATCCGTGGCTCTCCGGCTCATTACTATTTGAATCCGGTAGCATAATATTGGGGAAATGGAATTTTACAACACCCTCGGGACTAATATCCCAAGTACAGAAGTGGCTGGTCGAAATCAACCTCAAGGTCTGCCATTGTAAAGTCGTGCTTAAGGAATCTATAATTTCTACCGTTTCGGCTTCGTACGTACCTGTGTTTTGGAAACGGATAACATATTCCAACGGAGGCGGATTATTGGCTAATATGGCGGGTGTTATATACGCTGGATCTACATTTTTGTCATTAGGATCGTAAGAACCCACTACTATCTTTTGTAATGAATAAGTATTATTAGCAGGATCACTATCGCCCAAAGGCATATTTACTTTTCCTTTAACTGCAACAGCTGTGCCAATCGGCGTAAACTGATTGGTCAAAACCGTCACCGAAATACTTCGTGTGCTCATGGGTGGCATATCCCCCAAATACCAATACATCGAATCTGTAAGCAAAGTAGTTGTGCTCGGAAAAGCGACTAGATACGATATAAATGTAGGATGCTTCAAACCTACGCCGACTGCCGGAGCGGGTACCGACGATAAATTAGCCACTGTTATGACAATTTTTGTATTAAACCCGGGTCTAAATGGTGTTGTATTGGTGATATCAATAGATAGGTTGGGTTGGGTTGTTGGCGTAAGTAAAAAATCATAACCTCCTTGCTGCTGGGTATTTACGATATAGTATGCTGGACTAGCCGATACACCGGGTGTGCTAATCCAAATGCTATCGCCTGTCAGTAATCCATTGAAACTATAAAAACCCGTTGCAGGGGTTGTTTTGATGGTACCATTGGAGGCTTTGATGGTTATACCGAATGCAGGACTATCACCCGCTGAAAAAGTATTATTTTGATCTACATCCCATTTAATCTGGCCATAAATGCCTTGGTCTCGAAGCGGGAAATTGTATGGGTCGTTATTATCAGGCAAAAATGTATAACTGGTCGCACCAACCGCTTCTAATCCAAGTGGTATGATCACTGAAATGATTTCAGGATAGGCAACATTGGTTAGGAAATATGAACCATTACTATTGCTTATGGCTTGTTGTCCGGTAGTCGTTTTGATTACAATACCTGGCAGAATTTCATCATTCCCATTAAAAACGCCATTGAGGTCTTTATCCAAAAATACCAAACCAGATGCTGTCCCTTTTTGAGGAGTCAGGGCAAAATTATAACTGGGCAGATTACCATTATTATAAGCATGTACAAGAGGATTGACAGATACCGCATAATCAGGCAATTGTGTCAAAGAGATATTCGCACTTGGAGTCAAGGAGGTAAACTGGTAAATTCCATTTTCGTCGGTCACTGCTGATGTACCAAAAGAGGCTTGTACACTTTGATCCGGTGTTGGTATATCAAAACCAGCATTATAAGTTCCATTACCATTGATATCCCAATATACGCGCCCACTTGGTCGCGGTTTCACACTTACGCTTTGGGTAATTATACTGTCGCAACCTAGCCAAGAGTTACGTATTGTGTAAAAAAAACCTCCTGGTGGCGTAGAAATCAGTTCTTCATTTTGCCAAAGGAAAGGTAATTCATCTGTATAAATAGTAAGTGGTGGCAAACTAGTAGGAGGCAGAGGCGCCACCGTAACATTTTTTGACACTGTGGCTGTTCCTATGCCACAAGCTTTGAGCCCTTTTACGGTTATTTGTCCACTAACATTTCCAAAGTTAACCGATACAGTATTACCAGTAGGGGCATCTACTAAGAGTTGGTTATTGCCAGTTCCGTTAATAGAGCAGCCCGGAGGAGCCGTCCACAGATATTTTATGGCATTAATAACTGTGGGGACACTATAGGTCGTCTCAGCACCTGGGCATACTTGCCCTATACCAGAAACAGCACCAATAGGCCCCAATACCGATGGCAGAGATGCGCCTTGTGCGCTGGTAATCTGGAAATTGCACTCGTCACCATCGTATCCATCTACCAATAGGTAATACGTTTGGCCTATGACAACTGTTGCGTTAATCGATATAGGGCTGCTGCCCCCGCCAACCAATCCTGCATTACAGGCAATAGCATCATCGGAGCAATTGGGCATGATAGCCACCTGAATGCCGTTGTTGTTAGCACAATTAGAAGGCGTAACGACAAAACTAACATTACTTGAATTAGCGATAAAGGCGAGCCAAGCACTATTGTTTTCGATCAATGCTCCACCACAAAAAGAACCATTACCTGAGAAACCAACAGTTGTACCCTGAAAACCATTTATGGCGCAGCCTAAGCAAGCATTTCCACAATCATCCGCGGCAAATTCGGATATACTATTGCACGTGTTTTGACTGCTTAATGGAGTGAAACTAAGTAAAATATTTAGGCTAAATAGTAAGGTTATTTTTAGTGAATTCATGATAAAAGAAGTGGCTAATAGTTTTATAAAAACGAATAGATACTACCCCCTAAAAAAACGATGCTTCACAAAAATAATATTTTACGAATCTAATACGTCGCCACCAAGGACGTTAGTTCTTTAAGATATGCCTGTTTAACGGGCTCACGCAATTTTTGATTGGTCTTGGTATGGAATCGGTGGGCGGAGAGAAAACTGACCTGTAACTTATTCCAAGTTTGTTCGTCACCAATCAGGTTGTACAAAGAGAGTTCTTCAAACAGGGAAGAGCCTATCGTATAAAAATCAGTACGACCGAGGTAGTCTAGATCAGCATCGCAGATAATTTGTTCGGGAAGGGTTGTTGGGGACTGTGGGATTTTTGTGGCCATAATCATGCCGCAAATCAATTCAATATGTTCTGGGGTGTAGTCAAATTCGGGGAGTATGCTCTTGGCGAGTAAGCAGCCTTGGTGTTCATGACCCGCATGTTGATTTTTAACAAATCCAGCATCGTGGAGTAGTGCGGCGGTTTTGATTAATTGCACCATTTCACCCTTAATCCCCTCAGCGACACAAAGTGCAGAGGCGGTACGATGAACATCCAAAGTATGGTGAAACCCGTGATAGGTTAACCCATTCGGAAGTTCAGCGCGGAGCTTATTTAAGATGAAATTTTTAGCGGTACGATACCTCATAACCTGCGTTTGGACAGAAAAACAATGATTTTTAGTTAAAACTGTCCAAATTAAAAAAAAAATTTGAAACTTGCAGCAAAAATCGGTGCAATATTCCCGTTTTTTTTCCAATTATGCCACTTTTTATTACAAAATAAATTTTTAAACATGAATTTAATGGAAATTCTCCAGAGCCAGGTCTCTGAAGAGATGCTCGGACAACTCAGCCAACACATTGGTGCCGAGCCAGCGCAAACTGCCGCAGCTACCCAAGGTATCTTTGCTACCATGCTAGGGGGACTCGCTAATAACGCATCATCTGAAAACGGATTATCCGCTTTGAGCTCTGCTTTGGACAAGAACCACGATGGTTCTATTCTGGACGATTTGATGGGCATGGTAGGCGGTATGATGAGCGGTCAGACACCACAAAGTGGCCCAACAAATGGCTTAGGAATACTGGGCCATATCCTCGGTGATCGCCAAGAAACAGCCGCTGCACAGATTGGTCAGTCCTCTGGTTTGAACATGGGGCAAATTATGAAATTGATGCCAATCCTCGCTCCAATCGTGATGAGCGTATTGGGTCGCGCTAAAAGCCAGGGTAATCTTGGTTTAGGCGACCTAGCAGGCGTGCTTATGGGCGGTGCTCAACAAGCGCAACAACAAGGCGGTATGGGTGACTTGTTGGGTTCGATCTTAGGTTCGGTACTCGGTGGTGGCCAACCACAGGCGTCTGCACCACAAGGTGGTGGCGACCTGTTGTCGAGTGTATTGGGTGGTATTTTTGGTAAAAAATAGGACTTTCTCTAAAGTATAAATGGCGCGTATTTAAAAGGAGACTTTTAGGTACGCGTTTTTGTTTTAGAGCAATGTGTTTGAGTACAAGTACTTATCTTTGTCTCCGTACGGTTGTTGCGCCGTTTAAAAACAAAACCCTTGAACCAAACTCGCCACTTATATATCGCCCTAGCCGCCCTGCTTCCATGGTCGATAGACACACACCTATTGGGCGGTATGCACCTCACTTTCCCCGCAGAGGTACTCATTGGTATTTTAGCAATAATGATCCTCCGAGATCTATTACTACAAAAGATCACCATGCCACACTGGGCGCAACTGGATACGACTGCTAAAATAGCGGGTGGTTTACTCATCGCTTACGTGTCGTGGGGCTGGGTTACGGCAATAGGTTCAAGCCTGCCGTGGGTTTCGTTTAAATATATGGTGGTCAGTACAGCGCACCTTTTGGTCTTTTTGTCACTTCCGCTGCTTTGGCCCGATGTATGGAAAAAATGCCTGCAATGGATGACGATATCAACCTGTGGCTTAGTCATTTATACCCTTTTTCGGCATGGCTACTTTTTTCACTTCCGCGATGACCAAGCCAACTTAGCACCAATGCCATTTATGGATGACCATACCATATATTCGGCCTATTTGACGCTATTACTCTTTATCTCGGCTACACAGCAGCAAGCCAAATGGGTTGTACCAATATTGGGTGTAGGATTGGTTTTTTCGACCTGTCGGGGTGCCTGGGTCTCCATAATTATCGCGTTCACTGTACTGGGTATGTTCTGGATTTGGTACCGCAATAGGACGTTTTTTTGGGGAGGGCTGGTGTTTTTCGTAGGTTTTATTTTATTTTTTTGGCCAAAATTAGATCGTATTGTTACTCAAAAAATAAAATCAGATGTATCACTTTCCGAGCGTATTAACCGATATCAATGCGCCATAAGAATGGCTAAAACATATCCCATAATGGGTTTTGGCCCTGGAACGTATGCTTTCCAGTATATTGCCTTCCAACAACCTTCGGAGATGACCCGGATTAGCCAAACAAAAACTTTGCTGACCCGCGACCCTTCCAATTATGGGTATGGCGGCGGTGCACACTCGGAATATTTTCAGGCTATTTCGGAGATGGGTTGGCCCAGTTTAGTGCTATTACTCACTTTGATATTGTTTCCACTGTTCCTCTTTAGGCCACAAGAAAGGTTCCATTGGTGGCTAATGGCTGCCTGGTGTAGTTTTTGGGCACATGCTATTTTGAACAATTTTTTACACGATCCTCGGATCGCCGGTTTAGTTTGGGGTATATTGGGATGGTTCATTCGTGACGTGCCGACGGCAATTACGTCTAAGTCCAGTATTTAATTTTGGTGATAATTTGTACTTAAAAAGATAATTTATTTCATTTTTAATCATTGATAATCATAAACATACACAATGTGAAATATTTTATTTTTATAAATAAATCGAATAAGAATACAGATAAAAAACAATGGTATAGTTTTTGCAGTTTTAAAATGTGAAAAAATTGATTATCTTTTTTTAGTTAAAATAGACAATTGATTACCTTTTTCTCATTAATCACCTTTAACTTTGTCACGCCAATTACACCCCCCATATTATTTTATAACATTTACTCCCTCCTTTTGGTTGCCCTCCCTGCGATGGTTTTCAAGGGGTATATTTGTTAGTGCCATTTATATCTATAAATTGTGTACAAGCAATTACTTCTATCCATCTACAAAAGCAATAATAATCCCTTATTAACTCATTTTTTTCCGATTACTTTCAAATTTTGCGCTCTCCCATGGGACGATTATTTACAAAATTTACAAATCAACTTAGTATGCTGCTCGCGACAGTTATGCTATTGGCCGCCACTAGTGCGAATGCCCAAATTACAGTTTCCGCGACAAGTACCAATATCAGTTGTGGTGGTTCCAATAATGGTTCCGCAATAGCAATAGCCACAGATGGTTGGGCTCCTTATACTTATTTATGGAGCAATGGTGCTACTACTGCCAACATTAATGATTTGGCTCCGGGTACTTATACCGTCACTGTTACAGATATCGATCTGGCATTTGGTACGGCTTCTGTTACCATCACTTCAGCACCTGCTGTTGGCGTAACCACCTTTAGTTCCGCCCTAATCTGTGAAATTGCACCCGATGGCACCGCGACTGCTGTACCATTTGGAGGTGTACCACCTTACACCTATCAATGGAACAATGGTGGCACAACTGCCCTTATCACAGGATTAACAGCTGGTACTTACACCGTAACCGTAAGTGACCAAAACAACTGTACCGCAGTGAGCAGCGTCAATGTCCTTGCTTTTGGCGAAGAAGGTATTTGGATTGGAGACATGATCACCAATGTCATTTGCTTTGGTGCCAATAATGGTACGGCTACGGCAATGCCTATGTCGGGTACGGCTCCTTACACTTACTTATGGAGCAATGGTGGTACTACCATGAAAATTACAGATCTCACGCCCGGTAATTATACAGTAACGGTAACGGATATAAATGGTTGTTTTGGCTCTCTTTTGTTCGTTATCACACAACCAACAGATTTGACAGTTACCCAAAATGCAACCGCCGCGTTATGTGTCAATAATGGTACAGCAACAGTTACACCAAGCGGTGGTACTCCTCCATACGCCATTGTATGGAGCAATGGTCAAACGAGTTTTACCATCAACAACCTTGCTCCAGGTACTTACACCTCAACAGTAACTGATGCCAATGGTTGTACAGAAGGTGCTACCGTAACCGTCACGGGATCGGGCACGGGACTTACGCTACAAGGTACAGTTCAAGTACCTGCTGGTTGTAATATCGGTGGTTCTGCTACTGTGACTATCACTAATAATGCAGGGCCATTTACCTATCTTTGGAGTAATGGCCAAACTACTGCCGTAGCCACCAATCTCCCAGTAGGTAATAGTTCAGTTACTGTAACCGCTGTATCTTCCGGTTGTACAGGAACGGCTACGATCAATATCCCGCAAGCCACGCCCATCATCACTACTATTGTAGCCACTACTAATGCTACTTGCGCCGCAGGTGGTACGGCTACGGTAAGTGCTTCTGGTGGTGTAGAACCTTACACTTATAAATGGTCGAATAACCAAACTACTGCCACGGCGACCAACCTAGCAGCGGGTACACATACTGTAACCGTAACAGATGCTACTGGGTGCATAAAAATAACAACTGCTGTTATTGGTCAATCACAAGGACCAACCGTAACAGCGCAAGTTACTGTAAATGCTACTTGTATCACTGGTGCAACGGCTACGGCCACTGCAACTGGCGGAGTGGGTGCATATACCTATCTTTGGTCGAATGGCCAAACAACCGCTACGGCTACCAATCTCGCAGCTGGTACACGTACTGTAACTGTGACGGATGCTAATGGCTGCGCTGCTTCTGCAAGCGTAACCGTAGTAGTGCCAGATGCGCCAACGGCTTCTGTTGCGATCAACAGTAGTGTGAGTTGCACCACTGGCGGATCTGCCACAGTAACGGCTTCTGGTGGCGTTGCTCCTTTAACTTTCAAATGGAGTAATAATGCTACTACTACTACCATAACTAATATTCCAGCAGGTACTTACACCGTAACTGTAACTGCAGCAAATGGCTGTACTGCTACTGCCACTACTGTATTGACCCCTGCTGCTACGCCAACGGTTGTTATCACTGCTTCCTCAGCAGCCAATTGCTCTCAACCGGGTAGCGCAACGGCTTCGGCTTCTGGCGCGACTGGACCTTATACCTATAAGTGGAGCAATGGTGAATTGACGACTACTGCGGTTAATCTTACTGGAGGCACTTATACCGTTACGGCTACTGCTGCAAACGGTTGTACGGCTACTGCTACAGTTACGATCGCTCAAACCAATAACGGTATCACTGTTGGTGATTTTGTGTGGTATGATAACGACCAAGATGGCTTGCAAGCTCCCGCTGAATTGACGGCTGGCGTAAATGGTGTAACCGTGATGTTGTTGACGGCTGGCCCAGATGGTTTCTTCGGTACTGCCGATGATATAACCCAACAAACCACTACGACCAACGCTGCTGGTTTCTATCAATTTACTTGTGTTACTCCAGGTACTTATGTGGTGATGTTCAGTGGCATACCAACAGGCTACGAATTTACACAAAAAGATGCTGCTGTAAACGACTGTAAAGACAGTGATGCAAACGCTAATGGCAAAACTGTTCCATTTACAGTAGTTGCTGGCCAAGCCAATATCGTTTGTATCGACGCTGGTATCCATATCATTTGCGTAAATACTACTTATCCTGGTTCTATCTGTTGCGATCAAACGATCTGCGCAGGTGATGTACCCGCATTATTATTTGAGAACGCACCCCCATTAGGTGGCGTAGGAGCGTTGCAATACCTTTGGATGGAATACATTCAGGTAGGCCCATCGCCTCCACAATGGTATGGCATCCCAGGTGCTACCAGCATAAACTACCAACCAGGCCCATTGACAAAAACATCCTATTTCATGCGTTGTGTACGCCGTGAAGGTTGTGCTAATTTTATAGAAACGAATATCGTGACAATCACGGTAATTCCACAAGGTGGCCCTGGTTGTGGCGGATTCTCCGGTTCAATTATCTTGAGTGCTAATGGTAACAACTCATCAGTTGGAATCAAATGGGCTACTTTTACTGAAATCGAAGACTATACTTATACAGTGCAGCACTCTGTAAATACAACGGATTGGACTGATATTGCTACAATTACTGGCAAAAAAGACCTTTCTGGCACTAATAATTACGAGGCCATTGACCAAACGCCTGCTAGCGGCA
The DNA here is from genome assembly GCA_041160955.1 of Bacteroidota bacterium. Taxonomy (GTDB): domain Bacteria; phylum Bacteroidota; class Bacteroidia; order Chitinophagales; family Saprospiraceae; genus M3007. The sequence continues at coordinate 1,545 of JBEAVK010000109.1, read as the reverse complement.
TGAACTTCTACCGCATCCAGCGTAATAGCGCAACAGGTAGCTCGTTAACTTCTGAGATGGCTGATATCGAATTATCCATTTACGGCGCAGATGCTATTTCTGTTTACCCAAATCCTTTCAAATCTGCATTATACGTAAAGAATATTGCAAAATTTGATGGCGATGTTTTGGTGAGCCTTACAACGACTAGCGGTATGTTAATCACTTCATTGGTCATTCCAAAAGGTGCAACCGAGATTAAAGATCTTGGTGTAGAAAACTTACCAGCAGGTATGTACTTCGCTCGTATCCGTTTCGGAAATGGCGATGTGAAAGTAGTGAAGGTGACAAAAATATAGTTACTTCGGCTTCGCTCAGTAACCGGGGGCTTCGCTCAGTAACCGGGGGCTTCGCTCACCAACTGAGCGTAGCCGAAGTAGGGTTACTGAGCGTAGCCGAGGCACGGTTGCCGAGCGTAGCCGAGGCAAAAGAGCCACTCTGATATTATTCGGGGTGGCTCTTTTTGTTTTATGATACTGGACTTCCTCATTTAAATAAAGGTACACATCTTGGGAGACGATTTTTGGCACTATCAAGGCGTGAAAAGGGTATTTTGTGGGGTTGGGGTGAATAACTAAGAAAGGGTGGACTTGGACTTCCTCATTAAAGTTGACACTTAAATAAGATTGTCAAAACAGATATTTACATTAAAAATCTACCGTTTTTAATTTGTTATAACTGAATATTTATTTTTTTTATTAAAAAAGACCATTTTTAAGATAAAAAACGCAAAATATGGTTTAAAATTAGAAAAAATACTTTTTTTTATTTAAAACTGCATGATGTGCTATTCCGGAAAGTGTTATTTTCTATTTCAAGGTTCTTAGTGTATATTTGCAGTATTAATTTCACTCAACCTTAAATATTTTAATCATGCACTACACTACTAGGCGCGTACGCCCTCCTGAAATTAGTCCATCATTAAAAGGGTCTTAATTCTTGTGGAATAAAATACCTGTTTTTATTTCACCGATTATATATTGAATTTTTATACTTTTTTCTTAACCGGAATACTATTGTATTTCGTCAACCTTTTTATTTTATGGGCAACAAGGAAACACCACTTATATTTACAACTTTTAAAAACAAAACTCAATTCGCACAAACGCTCGGTATGAGCCTAAGTAGCCTACAGCGTAGGTTAGAAAAACTACAAATTGAAGTGCCTCGCGGGCTAATCAGCCCTACGGATCAAGAAAATATCTACCAAAAAATGATACGAAGCGAATTGACACGAAATGACGCGAATTGACCGAAAAAATAAAAAAACAATGCCGCTACCTTTGTGGCATACTCTTCCGCGGGAGTGGATTTCAATTTTCACGTTTAAAACTAAAATCTTTTTATGTACCTATTACACCAGAAATGGCACTGTATTGTGCTACTAGTATTTTTATGCTTTCAGTTTCCAAAAGACGGCATATCACAAACCTTTCAATATAAAATTCGAGTTGATGAGGTGGACATGCAAGCACCCTCAAGTATGCCCGACGGAAAGATTAAAAT
>JBEAVK010000056.1:0-4806 GCA_041160955.1 Bacteroidota bacterium | reverse complement strand
AGAGCCGTTAAGCCCATCTGCGCTGATGGTACTTGGGTCGATGCCCAGGGAGAGTAAGTCGGTGCCAACTTAAATTAACAGATTAGCCTTGTATCCAGTCCGGATGCAGGGCTTTTTTGTTGCTAGAACTTGTGTTAAGGCTTCCTCTAATTCAAAAATTTAGGTTACCTTTACCCTAGTCTTTAAATAAATTAGGGAATTTTTTATGGATAAGAAAGATATACAACCACTAGGCGAAGTATTTGGCTTTCCTATTGATAATGAAGGAGATAGAGCGAAACGCTATCGGGATAATAAATTGTGTCCATACAATAATATCGTATCCAATTGTACCAAAAACAGTATTGAGTACCCATTAGGTGTTTGCAGTTTGAACCATAAGGGGAGACAGGTTATCATTTGCCCAATAAGATTTAGAGAAGATTGGACTATTATTAGCGATGCTGCTAGCTTTATTTTTAATGGTAAATCATCTTGGACGCATGTAGGTGAAGTAAGACTCAAGGATAAATATGGCAAATCCGCAGGTAATATTGATTATGTTTTAGTTGCCTATGATGATAAAGGACGTATCATTGATTTTGGTTCGCTAGAGGTGCAAGCCGTCTATATTTCAGGTAATTTGACAGGGCCATTTACGGCATATTTAGAAAACCCATCCCCTGAATTTGATTGGATAAGTGCCTTCAAATATCCTAAACCAGATTATCTTTCATCCTCGAGAAAGCGGCTTATTCCACAAATCATTGCAAAAGGATCCATACTAAATCAATGGGGAAAGAAGCAGGCTGTTGCGTTACAGTCGAGTTTTTACAATACACTACCAACACTCCCAGAATTTGAAAAAGAAGAATCAGATTTTGCTTTTTTTCTTTATGATCTTGTCCCGGTTGAGGATACAAAAGTTTTATCGCTCCAACTTCAACGTATAATTTATACAAAATTTGCGAGTGCGTTAGAGCAGATCGCTAAATTTGAAGCGGGTTCTATCTACCAGTTTGAAGCAATATTACAGAAAAAATTGGACAATAAAAAAGTGGGACACCCGAATATCGATCACCTTGAAAACATCGTAGTAGAATGAATAATCAATTGACAATGTTCGATCTAGTCGAACAAAATGCTTTACCATCCATCATCAATGTAGCTTCAGTGCCACAGCGTAGTCCATTCCGGTATCCAGGAGGTAAAACATGGCTCATCCCAACTGTTCGGCAGTGGCTGAAACAGGAGACTAAAGAGGTGCAAGAGTTAATTGAACCTTTTGCCGGTGGAGGTATTGTGAGCTTGACCGCTGCGTTTGAAAAATTAGCAGAAACCATAACAATGGTAGAAATGGATGAAGAAATTGCAGCAGTTTGGGAGGTTATTTTAAATGGTAAAAATAAATGGCTTGCAGATAAAATTTATTCTTACGACCTAACTCACGCAAATGTAAAGGCGGACTTGGAAAAACCCAATAAAGAACTTCATGATATTGCATTTTGTACTATTTTAAAAAATAGAGTATTTCACGGTGGCATTTTGGCAAAAGGATCTGGAATGATTAAAAATGGGGAAAATGGAAAAGGGCTTTCTTCCCGTTGGTATCCGAAAACTTTACGCGATAGAATACTTGCCATTAATTATGTCAAAGATAAAATTAAATTTATTTCTGGAGACGCATTTGAAATTATAGAACAAAATTTAAACAACCCTAATGCCTATTTTTTTATTGACCCTCCCTATACCATTGCTGGTAAAAGGCTTTATACCCATTTTGATATTGACCATGAACGGCTTTTTGATTTGACCGCCCGACTAAAAGGAAAGTTCATGCTTACTTATGATGATACACCCGAAATAAGACAACTTGCCGATCAGCATCATTTGCAGATGAGGACGATTCCTATGAAAACAACGCTTCATTATGAAAAAAATGAAATTATTATATCCGATAACTTTTCTTGGTGGGCTGGGTGAGCATACTTATGCACCCTATCAATCCCTATTTCCCACCAATACCTTTCCCGACCAAAGCACTTCTCCCGCAGATCCCACAATGGCCGCTAGATACAACCCGGAGGCAAGATGGCCTATCGGTATTTGATAACTCCATTGAGCATTATGGATAGACTGCTCCAATTTTGGTACACCAACTAGATCGTATAGCATAAATTTTGCTTTTTCAAGTGTTTTTAAGTCAATATCCAAGTACAAGTTGTCTATCACAGGGTTAGGATATAAGTACGGGATGACCATCTGCTGCGGTAGCCGCCGAAGCGCACTCACAAAAGAAAGGGTGCTATCGCATTCTGGCATATTACTGTCCAAGCGGTAATGAGGATAATTGGGAAGCAATCTAGTATTGTTTTGGTGTAATGCTATGGCGTGCTGCTGAAACTTGCAGGCCAGCCCCTGCTCGTCTGGTCGGTGTATAACGTGCAGAAAACTGCTGGGCTGGAATGTACACATATAGATTTTACAATCTGGGCCGTGCATCATGACAAAAAAATTGGTGTAAAAACCGGATGGTGTTTGGAAGCCATCAAAAGTATCAATAGCAATGATAGATTCCATGATATTGGGTGCCTGAAGATCTACTTGAAACAAATACAGCAAGGCTGAAATATATAAGTACCTTGAGTTGGGAGAAAATGCGACCCCCAATGTCTTCAATGAGTCAAGATTCCCAGCACATCCCCAAGTAATATTTTGGTAATTGCTTAGTGTGCCAGTTGCCCTGTCAAAATCGTAAAGCATCACACCATTGCAACGATTTACTTTTGCGTATTTACGGCCATCAGGAGAAAAAACGGCTTGGCATACATCGTAGGTGTGTAGGTTTTTATCTCCAATTGCTTGCTCAAAAGGCCCCAATATAGTATCCGAAGTGAGTAAGTACTTGTAAAATCGGTTGGTGTATGCCTTCATGGTCATAAACCACCAATCTTTGCCGTTTTCGTGGCGTACAGCAGTTACATCTGAACCCGATAGGGTATCGGTTATGATGACCTGCCTTTTATACACTTTTCCTTTGCCCAAATTAGCATTCATATCCACATAGGTACAGTACAGGTGCTGGTGATAGGTAGGAAGCGGGGTATTATTGGGGTCAAAATAGTAATCTTTGTGTAGGATAGCATATTTGCGAGCCTTATCTGGTACTGGAAGCACAAGAGTCCCCATCAGCGCAGGATAGCCCCAGCCTTTGTCGCAGAACTCTTCTAAGTCGTATTTATTGCTGAGGTAGTTTAGGGTGTCGCCGCCCTCTATTATTTCGTGTTGTGCATTGGCAATGGAGCAGCCGGCAGTATAGAGTTCCAAATGACCAGTACTATCCGAAATAATAGCAATGGAACCAGAGGCAAACCCCATCGGTATAGAAGCCGAATCCACGTTGGCGGGTGGATTATTAAAGTTGATGATGCTGGAATTATATAGATTGGGATCGCCTTGGTTGCCGAAAGTGTGGAGTATCCAGATATAATCGTGTTTTTGGGCAAAAGTAGTCCAAGGTGCTGCTATGAGTAGGAGCATGACGAGGGGAATAAGGATGGTTCTGTGCATGGTGGCTAGTCCGTTTAGTGTTAAATACTGAAAGTTTTAGCCAAGGAAATATCTCCTTGCTCACTTAGAATTAGCACCATAAGAGTATATCGTTTTTGTTAATATTTTTGCGATTTCGGCTTCCTCTTCTATCGGGAATACCCCAAAAACAGCAAGACCACCCCCTCTAAATCTGAATCCTTTTTGCTGGCCTCCTCCAAAATTGTGGTATATTATTTTTTGGCACATATCGTCAAAGGAGCATAGCATCAAACTCTCCCTGTTTTTATTGATGCTTGCCATCCATTCCGGTTTGGGCGACTCGAAATAAATATTTTTGTTGATAGCGATATAGGGTTCTATTGGACCCCAAAATTTTTTTTCTTTTCTTTCAATTTCAAACATATACCACGCCATAAACTGTTCTGGCGATAACGTACCTTCAAAAACGCTTTCTTTCAAACGGTCTGTCAACGAGAAATTATTGTTTTGATAAGCATGTCGGATAATAATATCCTGAGATACAGAAAAAAATGTGGTATCTTCCTGAAATACTCCAATTTTAGACTCGGAGGGGTATCCGTATCGCTTTACAATCTCAGAAAATATATTAAAAATACTATCATCTCGGGAGCGTATGGTGATTTTTAAATCTTCTTGGTTGATGGATTTATCTTTTCTTTTCATTCTAATCTCTTGATCTAAGAAGAAAAGGGGTTCAATTCTTTCTTTTAATGCTTTGTCTATATTGACAGGAATTATTTTCCCTTGCTGATAATCTAATTCAAAACCTGCCCAGTATTCCGATTTTCTGAATGGGTCGTACACTTGTTTTTTATTAAAAAAATCAAAATTTGTTCCCATTTTTATTAACTCTTCGCAGTATTTCCTTGTTTTTGGAAACTGTTCGCAATAATTAGCGGATAGAGAGGCATTGTATAAATCGTGAGAACTCTTTACGATATTCAGGGCAAATGCGGAATCATAATGTAGCAGTGCTACAGAATAGTTGCCCTGAATGATGGAAAGTTCGGCTTTATTGATCAGATTCCAATATTTTGCTACCAAATTTTTTTGGGCATAAAATAAATTGGGAATGAGCAAAAATGCTACTAAAAGAGTAAATAATTTGAATGTATTTTTCATGTTTATGTATTTTTTTTATTTCAACAACCCATCCAACACTCCCATAATTTCGCTTCCCATCGTTTCAGAATACCCAGAATGCGCATATACCACTTTGCGCGTTTTGCAATCTACAATTGCAATAGTAGGATA
>JBEAVK010000011.1:0-3980 GCA_041160955.1 Bacteroidota bacterium | reverse complement strand
GGGAATATTCCGTTAACCAATTATCAAGATCAATATCATTCAATCGTTTAAATACAGAGGCATTATCTTGATTTTCTACCACAATTATATCTTCGGGAGTAAAAGCCGAAACCAGCCCTGCCGATTGGGTAGAAATAATAATTTGTGAAAAAGTGGACGCTTTTTGTAGTAAACCCGCCAAAATCTGGATAGCAGCCGGATGTAAACCTAATTCTGGTTCATCCAATAAGATCAGATCTGGCTTATTCGGTTGAAGTAGCATGGTTGCAATACTGATAAAACGCAAAGAGCCATCGGACAATTCTGATGCACCAAAAATATAATCGGAAGCATTATCGAGCCATTCTAATCGAATATGACCTGGAGATAGTGGGTCGGGGCGAAGGTTGAAATCATAAAACATAGGAACAACCATTTGAATCGTACGCACAATCCGTTCGTAATGCTTAGGGCTTTGCTGTTGGATCAGATACAGGAACGCTGCCAAATTACCAGCATCTTCCCAGAGGTAACTATTCTGATGTATATCTACGGTTTTTTTAATTCTAGCACTAGCACTGGTATCGTGAAAATGATACACGCGCCATTTTTTTAAGGTGTCAAAAACATATTTGGAGACCGCATTCGATGCTGCGTCTTGTTGTAATTTGGATTCATTGCTGCCTGCTGCAATAAGATTGCCTAAAGACTCCTCGTATGCCTTATTGGGCAATGAAGTACGCTCTTGCTCTAAATATAAATTATCATCCAAAGATGGTTTTAGGGCAATTTCATAAGAATTAGGCGAAAAATCTAAGCGGAAATAAATGGATTCGGTAGATTTACTTCCGTAATATAGCAGTTTTTCGGCCCCGCCACTATCCCTCACATGGAGTTGTAATCTTTGATCTACAATATTCCTCAAAAATTTGAATACCGAGATAAAATTACTTTTACCACTTCCATTTGCACCGATCAGTATGTTTAAATTGCCCAATGGCAATTCGACGGACTTGATGGATTTGTAGCCCCTAATATGAATGGTTGCTAAACCTTTAGACATTGTGCCTCGTTGTTTATTAATGTTTACGAATGCAAAATTAATCATAATTTTGGATATTCAAGAGATAAGGAACGATAAAACAATAAGTTACCACTTTTGGCTGATTCCTTTATGCTCATACTGCCCATCTTTTTGTTTAAATAGCCCCACTATTCGCACAAAAAGATACTCGTCTGAGCAAAAACTAATCTACCCAAAAGCGATAACTTATTGTATTATCGTTCCTAACTCAAAATTACCTCCCACCACCCCAACAATAAATCATTTTTTTCCCGTTCCTTTGCTCCCTAATTACAAATCACATAATGGACGAATTACAATCCCTGATGGATGCAGTCCGGCTCACGCCCGACAATATACCACTCCGAAAATACCTTTGTGGCGAACTACTCCGCCGCCAACGCTGGACTGAAGCAGAAATTGAGATCAAGGACGCGCTCAAAATGGCGCCGCACGATATAGAATTGAAAATTGCTTTGGTTACGGCTTTTTGCGAGCAACAAAAGACCTCCCTTGGTCTTGTTTTGGTGGAAGAACTGGTGTCGCAGCCAGCACCACCTGCGCGTGTTTGGTTTGTTTATGCTAAACTATTACAACAAGCCCAACAGCCACGAGCGGCCAAAGATGCTTATGAAAAGGCCACGATTATCGATCCAGCACTTAAAGATGCGTTTTTGGAATCGGAGATCAATATGTCCCTGCAAAAAGGCACAATACCCGAACCGCTGCGTGTACCCGCGCACGGCGATCTCACCGATGATGGTAGCGAACGCCTGATCGATGTGGAACGCCCCAAGGTGACCTTTGAGGCAGTGGGCGGTATGGATAGTGTAAAAGAAGAAATTCGGTTAAAAATCATTCATCCGCTGCGCCATCCAGAAATTTATAAGGCTTATGGCAAAAAAATAGGCGGCGGTATCCTCATGTATGGCCCGCCAGGTTGTGGTAAAACCCATTTGGCACGTGCCACAGCAGGCGAAATTAACGCCAATTTTATCTCGGTAGGGATCAGCGATATTTTGGATATGTGGATAGGCCAAAGCGAAAAAAATCTACACGCCATTTATGAAAAAGCGCGCAATATGAAGCCTTGCGTTCTGTTTTTTGATGAGGTGGATGCGCTGGGTGCTAATCGCTCGGATATGCGCCAAAGTGCTGGTAAACAATTGATTAACCAGTTTTTACAAGAAATGGATGGCATTGATGGCGATAATGATGGCGTGTTAGTCCTCGCTGCTACGAATGCGCCTTGGCACCTCGATCCGGCATTCCGCCGTCCGGGTCGTTTTGATCGTGTTATTTTTGTGCCGCCACCGGACGAAAATGCACGGGTCGCTATTTTGGATATTTTGCTCAAAGACAAACCCGCTCAAAGTATTGATCGCAAAGCAGTGGCGCGCAAAACCCCTGATTTTTCAGGTGCCGATTTGCAAGCTGTGGTGGATATTGCGATCGAAAATAAATTGGAAGAAGCCATGCGCACGGGAACGCCTGTACCACTTGCCGCTTCCGATTTTGAACATGCCATTAAAAAGCATAAAGCCACTACCCGCGAGTGGTTTACAACTGCCAAAAACTATGCCCTCTTCGCGAATGAAGGTGGTAATTACGATGAAATACTTAACTATTTGAAAATCAAGAAATAATGGACAATCAACACTTGATCAGCCGCGCCTTAGTGCTGATGGAAACCCGCAGATATGCTGATGCGGAACAAATGCTTATCAAAGGATTGATCGAAAATCCGCAGGATGCGAATGCGTTGGCCATATTGGCTTTGTGCAGGATTAGTCAGGATAAAAACGCCGAAGCACTCACCCCGGCGCAGCAAGCAGTTGCAATTGCGCCCGATAGCCCTTTTGTACTTACTACACTTGGACGCGCATTATTTTTCAACAATAAGCCCAAGGAAGCACGCGAACACCTGCATGCTGCGTTGCAAATGGATCCTACGTTCTCGGATGCTTATATGGTATTGTCGCAATTGGAATACCACGAAAGAAACTGGGAAATGGCGCTTTACAACGCCGAACGCGGTTTGGAACACGACCCTGAAGACCAATCTTTGATCAACCTGCGCGCTATGGCATTGGTCAAACTTAATAGGAATGATGAGGCAGCCGAAACTGTGGATTATGCGCTTTATAATGACCCCGAAGATGGTTATTCACATAGTAATAAGGGTTGGGTCAATCTGCATCAAAGCAAATACAATGAAGCAGTAGCATCGTTTAAGGAGGCATTGCGCCTCAATCCGAACAACGATCATGCCCGCGAAGGACTAAAAGAGGCGATAAAAGGCAAAAACTGGCTGTACAGGGGTTTGTTGAAGTATTTCCTGTTTATGGGGAGGTTGAGTGAGCGCAACCAATGGTTGGTTATTATTGGTCTTTATGTCGGTATGCGTTTTTTGCGGAGTATTTCGGAATCTAATCCGGCCTTACAACCATTTATTGCGCCGCTGATTGTGGCGTATATGGTTTTTGCGTTGGCCACTTGGATCGGTAAGCCGTTGTCTAATCTGTTTTTGCGCCTGCATCCGGTGGGCAAATATGCCTTGACCAATTATGAAAAAACCATCAGTAATATTACGGGTGTGGTGTTCTTTTCAGGTGTAATTGCGATGGTGGCCAGTTGGATGGAGACCAATGAAGAACAGAGTTTTAACCTGAGCGTATTGGCGCTTACTTTTTTGGGTATGTTGGTGCCTATTGGTGGGTTGTCTTATGGCCGGGAAGGTAAACCGGAGCGGACTTGGTTATGGCTTTTTGCGGGTCTTATGTTTTTGATTGGGCCGTTGCATATTGCTTACGCTACTTTTGTGCATCCGTTGTCGGTGACGCAGACTTTATTGTCGGCTTTTGCGATTGGTATATTTTTGTATAGTTGGGTGGTGAATGCATTTTTGAGTTGGGCTTATAAGCGGTTTTAGGGGGGG
>JBEAVK010000442.1:0-2772 GCA_041160955.1 Bacteroidota bacterium | reverse complement strand
CGATCGTTAATATCCCAAAATTGACCATCTTGCATTACCGTTGCGCTTCGATATCTAGGGCGGAACCGATGCGCATATTCAAAGGAACATGGGATGACAGTAGTTCCTGCGGTATTGATATAGCCCCATTTGCCGTTTTCGCGTACCGCAGCAAATCCCTCGCAAAACTGATCGGCATATTCCCAATCGCGGTCAAAGCGTTTTTGCCCCAAAATAGAATAAAAACCGTAGCGCCCATTTTTCACACCGATACAAAGACCATCATCGGTATGGTATTTCAATTCCTCAAATTCTATAGGCAAAATTACTTTTCCACTGCGCTGAATATGGCCCCAAAGCCCATTTTTTTTGACCAAAAATACGTGAAATTTGCGATTAGCAATGATTTGGTCGTACTCCGTTAACAGCAAGAATTTGCCGTCGAGACTTAATACGCCTTTTTTGTCCTTTTTAGTAACGGTTATAAAATCATTATTGGTGACTTCCATATTGCTAAAATACTCAGGACACAATGTATTTCCTTTGTAATCAATTAGTTGCCAACCATTTATGTCTTCCACCATAAAGGCTCGTTGGTTCTTGAAACTGACCCGATCCAGCGATTTGCACTTTCGACGAAACAAGAGTTGGGTATCGTGGTACATCAGGAATTCGCCTTGCTCAAAAGCACGCCAAAAGTCATTTTCTCTATTGGTCACAACTGTATAAACCTGACCCGTATATTTCTGTTCCTCCACATTGTAGATATGGTATTTGCCAGTGGATTTGTGCTGAACCGCAATTAAATGCGTACTGATTACACGAGCCTCCGCCACCGATTCGGGCATTAGTGGCTGGAGTTGGCTATCGTACAAATTATAGCGGTTGTCACTTCCTGCATTGAGCAAAAAAGATGCGCTGCTACAACGAATTACTTGATAGGATTTGGAAGGCAATAAACGATCATTTTCCGTATTCCAAATTTCTGTACCTGATGAATTCCTTCGTTGAACAAGATGAGCAAAGTAATCGCTACCACCCCCTACCTCTGAAAAGGTTTTGGTGCAAAACGGAAGGCGTATTTTACCCATTTGATCTATGACAACTATGCTATCTTTTCGTTGGAAAGCGCGCAAAGCAGTATTCGCCAAATGTGGCCATTTTTCAAAACCGCCTTCTATCAAAGGTAATCCGTTCGGCTGTAGGACATAGTACAAGTTGTCTTTTTTCAGTATCGAAAAGCCATGAGTTTTCCACACTGGTTTATATGTTGAGGCCGGTTTGTCAAAATGAAACAAGGACTGGTAGCGTATTTGTCCTTCCTGTTCTATTTCAACTAGCGATGTGCTATCCCAAATGCGAATTTTACCCGAGAATGTATATAAAGTGCGGTTCTTCAAATCCTTCACTACCCATGTATCTTCTGCTATTTCGGCTAAAAATCGGGCAGAAGCAACATGGAATTGTATCGGAGAAATGGCATTAAAGACACCCACTTGTTGCAAGTTTCGATCCAAAATCTCCCATTTTTCATTTTTCTTCACTGTATAATAACCCATCTGCCAATCAATTATATAATCCATCCGAACTAGCTCTTTTCCGCTGGTATCTAAGATAACACTTCCTCCATCTATGGATTGAGCAAAAAAAAGCGTTTCCTGCAAATCACTTTCATGACTAATTATATTTGCATATATAAAAGGGGTAAGTGCTTTTCCTTGCGCCGTACACAAGGCTTTTCGACCATTTTCTTCCTTTACAATTTGTGTCCTTTTAGCTAGGATTTCGGTAGGACGCAAATCGTTGTTTGGATTTAGTTTTCCATTATTATTCAAAGCCACGGGAATCCCGTTTATGGTGCCTTGTAGCACGCCATTTTTTTCTGCATAATGTTCCAAATCTACATCGGACAATTGGCCGCTTTCTACATCAAAAATACGCCATTGCTGATTTTTGCGCAAGCCTAATACTGGTTTTTCCAAATACGATTCGTAAATAGGCTGTACTGCCCAAGCGCCTTTTGCGTCCAAAACGCCCCAAAAACGATCTTTTTGTGCCAAAAAATAACCGTATTGGAGTGGAAGCAATTGTTCAAATTGCGGATCGAACAGTATTTTGCCCCTTCGGTCGGCACAGCCCCAAAGGTTGTTTTTTCGGAACAAAAAAACTTGCGAAGGCTCATAAAAGGAACGGTAAGGGACTATTTCATCGCAATTTTCCAGTATAATTGCACCTGAATCGCTGCACAAGGTCTGCGTTCCGTCTTCCATTAAATACTGCATGGCTAAGTAGTTTAAGTAAGCAACAGCCTTATCAGGAACGGGAATTAAGCCGTTTTTGGAATGCCAAATTTTTCGGTTTTCGGGTAGCACTTTAATGCGGTATGCATTGTCTTCATTGGAAATAACAGCATCGTCCCATTGAAAAGACTTATTGGGCTCAGCGTAAATACGCTGTGGAATAGTCACTATGGTTTCAAATTGTGAGGAAAATATGGTTGTTTGTTCGCCTTTTGCAGCAAAAAACTGCGGTACACTATAAGAGATGTAATCGTATTCCAAAGGAATTTTAAAAGTACCACTCGCCCATAAGCCTTTACGCCCCAAATTATCGGTTACAATAAACGCTTTCCACCTATTTTCGTAATCTACCGATCTGTACACTGGTTCTAATACCACCTTGCCGGTCAAGTCACACAAACCTTTTTTGCCTTCGTTTTGGATGGTGATATATGGATAATAATGACTGTAAGTTATTGGTTCAAAACCCGTTATATTTGCTACAAAACGGCCA
>JBEAVK010000414.1:0-10560 GCA_041160955.1 Bacteroidota bacterium | reverse complement strand
AGCACGCAAATAACGTGAAAAAACGGGATAAGTTATTTGAAATTTTATATTTATTAGTCCATTTACGGCTCAAATAACACATCCATATCTATGTCATTGTCTATTAATCCAAGACTGTATTCATTTGTTTTAATACCAAAAGTCGTTACCAAAGTTAAAAATACTTGTTTTTTTGTTTTTGACAATAGTTTAAAAAGGTTTACTTTTTCCCTCAATTCAGTGGCTTCTGATTTGTTGAGCCGCCATTTATCGGTATAAAATTTCATTTCAAAGAGGTTGATGGTATGGTCTTTTCTGTCCAAAACGAGGTCAATTTGAATTCCTTGCTCTGTCTGAGTACCTTTATGGAAGTAGCTGGACGCTTCGGCGTAAATGCCTGAAATCCCCAATGCTTTTTTTAATTGTCCTAAATGTTTGAGACAAATACTTTCAAAAGCGTAACCACTCCAACTTTTCCACGTTTGGGTTTGGCTCAAATGCTGCCATATATTGTCTTCTTGAATCCGTTGATTTTCAATAAAATGTAGATAAAATAAAGAATATTCGTCGGTCAAACGATAAAGCATATCCTTTTTCTTTTTGCCAAAAGGGTAATAAGCACTCACAAATCCACAACTCACCAACTCTTCGATTGTATTTGTCAAGCCACCTCCGTCGGGCAATTTGGTTGATGCCACAATTTCCACCCGACTCATACCTTTCCATTTTTGAGATAAAGCCCGGACAATCGCAATATGATTGTCTGCATGCTCAAATAAGGCAGGATACAATTTAGAAAATTCATCATTCAGCAGTCCACCTTGGGAAAAACACATCGCATCAATATTTTGAATAGCACTTTTCCCCGCCGCCACTTCTTTCAAATAATGGGGAATACCACCCATCGCCATATACAGTTGTAGAATCTGATAACGATCTGCCGATACCTTGCGTGACTTTAAATAAAGTTCTGTTTCGTATAGCGTAAAAGGTTGTAAATCAATTCGTTTTGTGATTCTGTTGTGCAATCCGCCTTTATCATAAATCACTTTTTGTATCATCCATGACGCTGCTGAGCCACATATAACAACAACAATATTTCGTTTGCTGGCCCAACTGTTCCAAAAAAAGCCCAAAGCCTCTAAAAAACCAGATTTAGGTGTTGCCAACCACGATAATTCATCTAAAAAAATAACGGCTTTTTCTGTTTTTTTTAATTTGTCGAGGATCGAAATAAGTTGCCAGAAAGCATCCATCCAATCGGTAGGCAGTTTTTTGGGGGCTTTTCTACCGAATTGAATTTTCAATTGTGTATGAAAATGTTGCAATTGTTTCTCCTGCGTTGCATTTTGAATGCCGGTTAATTCAAAATCAATGCGGTTTTCATAAACAGTTCGGATTAGAAAAGTTTTACCGACACGTCGCCTTCCAACGATAGCCACCATTTCAGGTTCGGGAGAATGGAGCAGCGCCAATAGGGTTTCTTGCTCTTTTTTTCGACCAATAAGTGGCTGTGTAATTTCTTTCATGCTAAAATCTATAAGTTGCGGAATGTGGTTGTAAAATTACACATTCCGCGACTTATAGACCTAATTTTTTTATAAAAAATACTTATTCATTAGGTAGAATTTTTGTTTTGATGTGATGTTTGACTCGTTTGGCTGTTGTACTAAAGGAAGGCGAATATTTAGATTCTTCAGTACTAGTATCTTTTCTTAACGACAAAACGCTTGACTATCGGTTTGATAATCAAGCGTTTGTATGTTTTAATGACCCTTCGTGTTTTACCCTTTTCTTAGCCCACCTCCAAAACAACCTTCCCATTTATGCCACCTGCCGAAACAAGATCTTGTGCTTGTGCCGCATCTGTTAAGGGGAATGTTTTAGCAATGATGGGTTTTATTTGGCCTTCACGCACCAAATTTAAACCATTTTCCAAACTTTTAGCGGAGAGATTGGAGGAAACAAATCGCGCTTCGACATTATACTTTTGTGCCAATTCTGGTGAAGGCATACCGGCGATACTCAATAATTTTCCGCCCGATTTTACCACTTCAAACAGCTTGCTTTGGGTGTCACCACCCGCACAATCGGCCACTAAATCAACATCTTTTACAAGCACCGTCACATCCTGCGATTTGTAGTCAATGACTTCATCAGCGCCAAGGCTTTTGACCAATTCCAAGCCCTTACCCGAAGCGGTTGCAATGACATAAAGACCATTGTTTTTTGCCAATTGTACCATCGTTGCACCTACTGCCCCGGCAGCACCTTGAATCAAGACTTTTTGCCCTTTTTCTAATTTGCCTTCCGCAAATAAAATACTTTGCGCTGTCCCCAAATTGACCACCAACGATGCCGCTTCCACAAAAGAGATATTATCGGGTTTTAAAGAGACATTATCTTCTTTGGCCACGATGTATTCGGCGTAAGCCCCCATCATAGTGGCTGCCATGACTTCATCGCCTACTTTAAAACGACTGACACCCGAACCGACTGCCGTCACAATACCTGCCGCATCCAAGCCGGGCGTGAAAGGCAATTGCACCGGACGCATCGCTTGCATAAAACCCATTCGGATTTTCATATCCAAAGGATTGATGCTGGCCGCTTTGACTTGAATCAACACATCGTTTTCGGTGCTGATTTGCGGTGCAGCCACTTCCGCTAAGGCTAATACATCGGACTGGCCAAATGATTGATATTGAATTACTTGCATTGTTTTGAATTTAAATAAAATTAATTTTTTGCAAAAAAAGCGAGCATATCATCGCTCAATTCCTCGCAGCCCTTTCCAAAACTGAAAAAACCGTGGTCGGCTCCTTCATAAATTTTAAACTGAACATCTTTGAATTGGTTGCCGATACGTTCCGCCCAGATTTTTGAAGAACGCAACAACTTATCCTTACCCGCACCAACAATAAAAGTAGGCGGTAGGTTTTCAATATGCGCTACTTCCATCGGAATGGCGGGAATATGCGGTGTGCTTGTGTTTTGTAGATACACTTTATTGAACAGTTTTGCGCTCGGAAAACCGTCCTCTACCCAACTAGTACTATCATTTACGCCAAAAATATCTACAATACTTTTAATTTTGGGCATTTCATCGGCTTTAACCGTATGATCGCTTCCGTCATTGGTTATTGCTCCTAGGTTACTTTTAGTAAGTATGTCCAAATACTAAATACAGGAGCGCCACATTTTTTGCTCTGATAACACCCATTGTCAGGTTAAAAAGAGAAGCCTTGTAGGCGGTCATTATTGTTGGCTACCAATACAATGCGCTTTTTGCCAGCACCTCGGAGCACCTTGAGATCGCGGGCCTCCCGCGTAGCCCATAGCCCCGATGCCTGTGCAGGAAGGGCGGTAAAATTACCCTTTCCGTCGTTGAGCAAGACGCAGCCGTTGCCCGCATCCATGCGGCCCGTTTCTACCTGTTGTCCGTAATCATTGCCAGCCACAACCAGGTCGGTGTTGCCATCCTGATCTACATCAACTGCTTCTATCGCATTAATGGGTGATACCTGCGCCAAATTGGGCAGTGTCTGTGCCTTGAATCGCCCTTTTTCATTTATGAATACAACCGATGCCAACAAGTTGCATTTCAGTTGAATCGCGCCTTTCAGCATATTTTCTGAAAATAAATCATCGATTTGTGCCTGCGAATAAGCCCCGTAGCGTACATATTTTTTCTTCAACATGGGCAATTGCTTAATCATCATATCACGCGTGGCTACGGGCACATCCCGGCCATTTTCATGAAGCGTCATGATCGGATCAAGGCTACCATTTTTGTCATAATCACGGGCAAACATGCGCAATGGTGCTTCTGGACTGGCTTTGTAACGGCTGTTCAGTCCTAAATTGCCAGCTACAAGGTCGAGATCACCATCGTTGTCCACATCTGCGGCGGCCAAACTGCGCCAAAGGCCATTGGTTTGATCCAAGCCAAAATCAGCCGTTGCATTTTGAAAGACACCACCATTCAGGCGGAACACCTGTACAGGCATCCATTCTCCGGTGACCACGAGTTCAGCCATTTTATCACCATTCAAGTCAGCCCACAAAAAATCGCGCACTAAACCTATTTTTGACAGCGCAGCAGCCACTTGGGCTGTCACATCGCTAAAGACGCCTCGATCATTGCGCAGCAGATAGGTATTGGGTGCCGCAGGATAGGCATTGGGCGTGCACCAACCGCCAAGCAGGAGATCCTGATCGCCATCACCGTCATAATCATGTGCGCTGACGGCATGTAGGCTTTGGCTCAGGGCGGGCAAGCCCCTTTGCGCTTTAGTAAAATTGCCCCGACCGTCATTCCAGTAAAGCCGCAGCGGGTAATTTGGACTACCTGCTGGGAACGAATTGCCCCCGGAAACTACAAACAAATCCAGATCATGGTCGCCATCTGCATCAAAAAAGGTGCATCCGCTATCTTCATAGTCCTTATCGGCTTGAAAAGTAGTGGATGATGAAGCCCTAAATCCGCTACCGCTTTGTACAAACAAACCGCCGGGCGAACCAACGGAGTTGCCTATAAAACAATCATCTAGACCATCGCCATTTACATCGGCCACCGCCATGCAAGGGCCTGGCGCGCTCATTCGCCAAGGCAATAACCGCTCGTTGTTGAAATCCTGTATTTCATCTTCACTATGTTTAAAATCAGGCACTGATGCTGATTGCATCAATGGTTTTTGTTTTGCCGGAGGGGTTAATTTGCCGGGTTTGGCATCTTTAATATCCATATTTAAGCGCTGATTGGCCGGAATGTTTTCCATAACGATTAGTTTTCCACCGGGAAATTCCACTTCCAATCGCTCAATCGTCGTGGCTGCTCCTAGGCCAAAATGTAGCAGATTTTCAATAGAGGAAAGGAATCCACGGTTGGGCGTAAGATCGGCGTACTGCACCTGCCCGCCTGCCTGTATCCGCGCCCGTGCGCCTATAGCAAATGGATTAGCACCATTGCCAGTACATTTCACCTGAAGCCAGTTGCCGCCCTTGCCCATTTCGCGGGCGCGGTTTTGATAGACAAAGGCAGTGCCTTCAATATTGTTGACCACCACATCCAGATCACCGTCATTGTCCAAGTCGCTCGTAATGGCACCGTTGGAATAGGCCAATTGTGTGAATCCCCAAGAGGTACTCACATCCTCAAAACTCAGATCGCCACGGTTACGGTAACAATAGTTTTGAAGAGGCGTAGCAGGGATAACATTCAGGTAATCATTGATATCTGGAATTTTGGAAAGTCCTCCGTTTCTTTGCACCGAATCTGCGGTGTAGGTCAAGTAATCCAAATTACTTACATCCCGCCGACAGCCATTGGCTACAAACAAGTCGCGCCAGCCATCGTTGTCCAAATCCTGCAAAAGCGGTCCCCAACTCCAGTCAGTCTGAAACACGCCTGCTAAACAGCCAATATCTGAAAATGTGCCATTCCCATTGTTGAGTTGCAACACATTGCGCATTTGTTGATATCCATAACCATACTTGAACAATAGGTTGAACCGATCATCCAACATAGTAGTCATCAGTTCTTTTTGGCGTGAATAATTTTCCGCTAACATGTCCAGAGCGATGATATCGTTCAGGCCATCATTGTTGATGTCTGCAATGTCAACACCCATCGTGTTGCTGCTGCTGTGTCGGAAATAAGAAGTGTAGCGGTCGGTAAAATTACCGGGTTGTGCTGGATTGTTGATATATACAAAATCAGGATCAATATAGTCGTTGCCAACCACAATATCCTGAAATCCATCACCATTCAAGTCAGATGTAGTAACACTCAGGCCGTAAGCCCTGTTCCATATTCCTGCCTGCTTGCTGACATCGGTGAAAACACCATTGTCGTTTTTGTACAGGCGATCTGAGTCGTAGTTTGTAGAGGGATCTGTGACCCGTACGCGCTCGCCCCCGGGTGTCAATTCGCGCAAACGCATCGAATTCACCGTTTTAAATTCAACGGGATAGTTCAATACATAACAGTCCAAATCCCCGTCATTGTCCATGTCAAAAAAATTGGCATGATTGGAGGCTGAGGCGTCTGCAAGACCCACACGTTGCGCCGATTCTGTAAACGTGCCGTTTTTATTATTGATAAACAGCAGATTGCGGCGCAAGTCTCCACTTTTCATGCCCGTACGGCACAGGTAAATATCCTGCCAGCCATCCGCATTGATGTCCACTACCGTGACGCCGGTTTTGTCACCGTTTTTGGCAGCCACTCCCGCCTGTGCAGTGATGTCCTTGAATTTCAGATTCCCTTCATTTTGGTATAATTGACATTCGCCCTGGGTGCTGACAAAATAGAGATCCTGCAAACCATCATTGTTTACATCAATTACCCCAACACCACCGCCATTGTAGAGGTATGAATTGGTCATTATGGAGTTTTCATGAGTTTCCGTAATGTCATTGGAAAAAGAAATGCCACATTCACTTGGTTTTTTCAAAGTAAACAAAGCATCTGCCGGAGCCTGCTTTTCCGTGAACTGTGTAGTCTGAATTTTATCGCCACCTTTGGAACAAAACTGCAAGGGCAGCGCCAAAACGAATAGTAGAAAACTATCGCGAAAAAGAGATTGAGAAGCCATATTTACTAATAAAGATGTAAATTGATATGAAAGACTCGTGAAACGATGCCTTCAACCGAATTTTAAGTTGGTGTGCAAAGGTAGTAATTTTTTACATATCCCAATTTCTGAATTATCGGTACAAATGTTGGACTTCTCCGAAGTCATTTTGAGGCTTGGAGATGTGACGAATGTTTGTTCACATTATTTGAGTACTGAAAAATTCCAAACGCCGTGTCAGAGCGTTGAATGCTTGATTTAGCCTGTTGCTGAACCATGCCCTATCTTGTAGATGCTGCACGAATGTTCGCAGCCGTGATACAGCCACTAAGGAGTAAGCCTGATTGTTTTTGAAGCACACATAAAAAGCCACCGCCAAACTTCTAAGGTTCAAAAAGGATTTTTGCATCTAAATTGTTATCCACTAAACCCAAGGTATTTTCGTTCATTTTTACACCAAAAGTGGTTAAAAAAGAGAGGAAAATATGCTTTGATGTTTTACGCACTTGTCTAAAAGTTTCTATTCTTTCTCGAAGGGCAGTTGCATCCGATTTATCAAGTGTAAGAGCAGCATTATAAAACTTAAATTCAAATAGGTTGATCGTTTGGTCTTTTCGGTCAAGCACCAAATCAATTTGAAACCCTTTTTCGTCTTTATTACCTGTATATGCAAAGGCAGAGGCTTCGGCATAAATGCCAGATATGCCCAATGCTTTTTTGATTTGTGGAAGGTGTTTCAAGCAGATATTCTCAAAAGCATAACCGCACCAACTTTTAAATTTGGGTGTTTGACTCAATGCCTGCCACCATTCATTGCCTTGCCAAGTGCTGTTTTCAATAAAATTGAGGTAAAACAAAGAATATTCGTCCGTCAAGCGATACAACAATTCTCTTTTGTTTTTACCATAAGGATAATATTGGGTAATAAATCCAGAATAGAGCAATTCCTGCAAAACTTCGGAGGTATTGCCACCATCAGGTAGTCCCGATATTGCTACAATTTCTTTACGCGTCATACCTTTCCATTTTTGCGACAAAGCACGTATAACGGCACTGTGATGGGCAGCGTTTTCAAAAAGGGCGGGGTACAAATTCTGAAATTCATTGGCTAAGGTCGCCGTCTGCCAATCACAGCGACCATTTCTGATTCGTGTGAGTCTAAGGTTGCCTGTAAAACTGCTTGCTCTCGTTCTCTGCCAACAAAATTTTTAATCATTACCCTACAAGTTTTGAATAGATGATAGCCCGAATCTAATAAAGAAAAACAAAAAAAGTGCGCTATATCGGGCGGTAAGTGTGCAAATATACCTACTTACCGCCCGATATAGCGCACTTTTTTTGAAATATTTTTTATACTTTCTGACTGAATGGAATTGGGGTTTCTTATTTTTTTCGATAAAACTACTTTTTATAAGGCTGTAATATTTTAGTATCTATTTGATAATCAATTGTTTGTGTGTTTGGGTCTGCCTCTGTATTTTGTGTACCTTTGCCTTTTAAAATGTTGAAAATAGTTTTGTTTCTATGACAATAAAATATTTTGATATACAGAATGGGCTTTATGTTTTTGAAGAAAGGAATTACTTGTTGCGGGATTGTTGCTATTGGTTAGATGCTTGAGCAAGCCAACAAGTGTATTTGTTGCCCAGTCGGTTGTCTCATTTATTGTGAACAACTGGGCATACCCGTTCAACATTATATCATTTGGGAATGCATGAACCAAAATAAAAATCGAATACTAAAAAATAAATGCTAAAACATTGTAAGTTTGCCGTAAAATTGGCATATTTTATTAGAAAAGAGCGCGGGAACTAGCAGAACAAGCATCCGCAGATTTTTCCTTATTTTACGTTTTCGCGTACTAATTTTTGTGCACTTATAAATCAAAAATGAAAAAAATATTACTTATAGAGGATGAGACTCATGTCATTAGCTTTATTAAAAAAGGATTGACAGAAGAGAACTTTGAGGTGTCCGTAGCTTTAAGCGGAGAAATAGGCTTAGAAATGGGGCTTACTAATAACTATGATATTATTATCTTGGATATTATGTTGCCAAATATGAATGGTATTGATGTTTGTAAAGCCTTGCGAAGTCACCATATTCAAACGCCTGTTTTGTTTTTAACGGCCTTAAATACCTCTGATAATATTGCCTTGGGATTGAATTCTGGTGGTGACGATTATTTGGGTAAACCGTTCAAATTCATAGAGTTGGTTGCTCGGCTCAATGCGCTTTTGCGAAGAAGTAGTACGCAGACTAATTTTGAAGCCAAACTAAAAGAAAATATTTATACGGTTGCGAATCTGACAATTGACGATAATGCCAAAATGGTTACAAGGGATAGTGAAGATATTTCATTAACGGCAACCGAATATCGCGTGCTTATGGTTTTGGTTAAAAATCGGGGTAGAGTGTTGTCTCGTATTGATTTGTTGGAAGGTGCTTGGGATATTCATTTCAACCTTGCTACCAATGTTGTAGATGTCTATATCAATTATCTGCGTAAAAAAATTGATTCAAATCATGAACCTAAGCTCATTCATACGGTGGTGGGTATGGGCTATATCCTTAAAGAGAAATGAAAACACAATTAAAAATAGCCTTACTACTCATCAGTACCGGTTTATTGATGTTCCTTTCTTTTGGGGGCAGTCTCTACTATTTCCTTTATAATTATTCCTTTGAAGATTTTTACAAACGCTTAGAAACGCGTGCGACCCTTGCGGCACAATATAATTTTGATGCGAATACCATTAACGCCGAAGCATTTAAACAAATTAGAGAGCAACACCTCGAAAAATTAACGGAAGAAAAAGAATATTTTTATCCCGTAAAACAAGAGACAAATACGAAGGATATAGCAAAGCAGGCTAATTTGCCAAAATATTTTTTTGATAATATCATGGAGCATACCGTTGCTAATTTAAAGGTAGATGATACTTTTTACACGGGTATTAAGCATACGAATCGCGATTCCGTGTATGTTGTTATCGTTTCTGCTAAAAATTATTACGCTTCGCACCATCTTTTATTCATGCGGAATATTATTATAATTGGTATTTTATCAATTGTCTTAATCATCATTTACTTATCTTTTTATTTTTCAAAACATATATTTTCGCCCATAATAAATATTACAGATAAAGTAAAACAAATCAGTTCCGAGAATATTCATTTAAGAATTGAAGAACGCAACGATGACAACGAAATCAGCCAATTGATTTCTACCTTCAACGACCTATTGAACCGATTAGAGACCGCTTTTGAAATTCAAAAAAACTTTATCAGCAATGCTTCGCATGAGTTTGGTACACCACTAACTTCTATTATGGGCGAAACCGAAGTGATGCTCAGGAAAGACCGTAGTGTTGAAGAGTATAAACAATCTTTAAAAAGTATTTTGGAAGAAGCAGAACGCTTAAACCAGATCACTCAAACACTTCTTTATTTGGCTCAAACGGGCTATACGAATAAAAATATAAAAACGGAATTGGTGCGTACTGATGAACTGATTTGGCACACAAAAGAAATAGCAGATAAACTAAATCCAAAGAATAAGATACAAATTGATATAAGCCTGATGCCCGAAAACCCAACAAAATTAAAAGTATATGGCAGCAAACAGTTATTGTCTATTGCTATTTCAAATATAATCAACAATGCTTGCAAATATTCCAATAATAAAACTGTTTCTGTGAGTATTGCATCAAGCGATGAATACGTTATTATTGTTATAAAAGATCAAGGTATTGGCATACCCGAATCTGAAATGCCTTTTATATACGATCCTTTTTTTAGGGCCTCAAACACGCATAGTTTTGAAGGCTACGGCATTGGATTACCGCTCACGCGCAACATTGTCAAAATTCACAATGGACAATTGGTCGTGTCTTCCATGATGGATGTAGGTACAACCGTACAAATAAAATTACCACAAGCCAAAATTATCTAAGTAGTCGAAGTTATCGGCTCTAAGGAACGGTGTCGAAATAAAGGTACA
>JBEAVK010000397.1:0-15015 GCA_041160955.1 Bacteroidota bacterium | reverse complement strand
GACCCAGAATGGGTCAAATGTTTATAGAGCAATGTGGCATGTATTACATTCGACCCCTACAGGGTCGCACGCGTATTGAAACCGCGATTTTGCTATCAACATTTGACCCATTCTGGGTCGGTCAACCGCTACAAATATGCTAAAAATAGAGACTTCAAGGCATAAAAAAACTTATTTTACACTGTACTTAGAACGGAGCATAATAGTTCTTTAGAGCGCACTACATCTATAAATTAAATAAGATTATTTTACGGTGTATCTAGATTAATATCCTTCGCAACACCTTTTGATGGTCGAGTTTAGTGTCGGGTGTGGCTACGCGTTCAAACCTGCCAGCGCACGATATAAGAGCCGTTCGGCTCAACCCACACCGCATTGGGCAATTTGGACTGCGCTTTGAATTTCGTTGAACAATACATCCAATTAGAAAATATGAATAAATTTATTTTACAGTGTATTTAAGATAACTATCCAACTGCCACCCAAATTCCCGTAGGGAATGTATGTTTATAGGGTGGAATGAAAAACCTGATTCAATTCCCGTAGGGAATGTATGTTATTTTGCGCGTTTTTACATAAAATCCCTACGGGATTTGGGCAATTCACCCAATTCAGCCTATAAACATATATTCCCTCCGGGAATTTTTTGGTGGCGGCTGGATAGTTACTATTTAAGAGACTGTAAATGTAGTTTTTCATACGTATAGTATTTTTTTGCCACAAAGTGCACAAAGCATTGCGTACACTAAAGTGTACGTTTCCTCATTGTATCCTCATTATGTAAAAAACTAGGACACACATGATTCGATAATAATTGTCCCTTATTGTTGTAGATTCAAATGTAGCAATCTCAAGCACGCTGTTCACCCAATAAGCCCATCCAATTATTTTTTTTCAAAACCAACATAGCCCAAAGGAGCAGCACGAGCAAGCCACTCGTACCCATGGTCATGCAAAAACGGATATTCTTGTAGATTTGTAGTGTGGTAGCATTTGTTTGCTCAATAGCGATGTCGGGCTGATTAAAAAAGATCAACAGGATAAGGTATAATTTGAAAACAGTGTAGATGTAAAATAATGCAGTACCGACGAGCAAACTTACTGTTTTGTGTTTCCAATTGATAGGAGAAAGTAAAACCAATACTACATAAAAAAGGAAATAACTCAGGAAAAGGTTTTGGAAATTGACCAAATTATTGGTTCCAGTGATATTGGCCATTGGTTGTCCGGTCTTTTTGGCAATGGCCATTTGTTCTTTGACTACAGCCTTGGAGGCAAATTCGATACGCAAAGTTTCGAAATAATCGCCTTCGCCTTTCATCTGAATATATGCCTTGGGTAGCATTTTGCTGAGGATTGCTGACGTGGGTTGCCTGTAGATTCGATTACAGGTTTCCCCAACCGAAGGAATTAGGCTTATGGCCGTTAAAGTGCCATAAAGTAGTATAAATAACGTAAAATACTTTAATGCAGCAGGGAGCAGTGTTTTCATACTTGTGGTTTTGGTGTTTGAATGACCCAATTCATCCAAGTAAACAAAATTAAAACACTGATGATTGTAAAGACGATAAAACCGCCTTGTACGTGCATAATGTCAAAAATCTGCTTGGAAAAGTTTAAACCGACTATAAATAATCCCGCAATTCTAATGATATTAAGGAGTAGTAGTGTTCCGATACCCCATAATAATCCGTTTACTTTTTGGCGTTTGGTGGCTGGGAAAATAAGGATACCACTCACAAGGATGGCAATGGCTTCGAGGCCGTCGCAACCATTTTTAATATCTATTGAAAAATCATTACTACCGATTGCCGCACCAACTGCTTGAGTATTATATCCCATCAGGTGTAGCAGGCCGTTTCCAAGACTAGCTTGTACTTGTGTAATGGGCTGTTCCAGCTGGGTTTGGTAAAAGGAGGAGAAATACATCAAATAAAAGATGGCCATACAACCAACAAACCCCAATAAGAATTTCAAGACAGGATGCTTATCTTTTAGGGCAGATTGTAGGACTTTACTAATACTCCAACTGGAGGATTTAGGAGTCTCTTGCTTTTTTAAGGGCTGTTTTTGTTTCTTTTCCGACATGAGTACGGTATTAGAAAAGGCGCAGTAACAGACCAATGGCCTATTACTGCGCTTTTATTAAATCAAATATAATCGTTTATCAAGAAAAATCAACAAGAATTAGTTGTTGTTTTTCGTGGACTTAATAACGAATTGTACTAAATACGCAACTACTGCACCCGATAACAAACTACCAGGAATATCTGCGCTTGTGAGTTGGTACCCGAATGCCATAGCAGCAGCGAATACAACTGCAAAACCAGCATAAATGAAAGGCAATACCTTGATAAAAATAGCACTATCAAAAGTTGACTTGTCGCGTGGCGCAGCATCCATATTGCCTTGTGCAATAGATAATGCCTGTTGTTGCTTTGTGCCAAATACCACAGACATGGAGAATACAATAAGGGCAAAAAGAATTAAGCCCCATTGTGACATGGTGGGGATAGAAGCAGTAACTGATGAACAAGATGGCGGTGCTGTTCCTGCATTAGCATTGCTGGCTGAACATGCGCTATTTGCCGAAAATGAAGCCGCAAACTGTAGTAATTGGCCATTTGCTGGCATTGTTAATCCTGTAAATGTAAAACTAGTTGCTCCCAAGGAACCTACTGGTACCGAAGCCACGGCACTACCCGTTAGGTTCAATACACCGCTTGCTGGTGCATTAGAAAAGGTAACTGTTACGTTAGCGGTGAAGGTATCATCCGTTGCATTATTGGGTGTACCGTTATTGTTACAAACAGAAATACTAGAAGTAGTGATCCCTGTTATGGCGCAACTTGGAGGTGCTACAGAGCAAGAGGCTGGTGCTGTACCAGCATTACTATTCGATAATGTACAAGTAGGTGTGGCTGAAAAAGTAGCCGTAAGGTTGATGGGAGTACCATCAGCACTCATGGTTACACCTGTAAAGGTATGTGATGTTGCACCTAAAGCACCCACGGCAACCGATGCTGTTCCATCGCCAGTTAGGTTTAATGTTCCAGTGGTTGGTGGCGTTGAGAACGTTACTGTAACATTTCCTGTAAAGGTATCGTCACTTGGGGTTTGTGTACCTTGGTTATTACAGGCAGAAATATTACTGACAGCAATAGCACTAATAGCACATGCCGAAGCACAAGCTACATTATTCACTGATTTAAAGCGCCAAGCCACACCAGATACAATACCTGTGGAACCTGCTGGATTATTGCCTGGCTCTACAAATGTTGCCATACCCACGATAACACTTCCATTGGGTACAAACATAATGGGTGATGGTGCTCCTCCCATGCCTCCAATGCCTGTCATAACATTACTGGTGGCATTAGGTGATCCTGCTAATATTTCTGACAATAATTTGGAATTCCCCCTCACTCCGTCCATCGCACAACCAATTCTTACCTCAAAACCTACCAAGGCTTGACTTGCTGCGGCATCAACTGGGCCATCGGTTGTGGTGCCCGGATGGGTACCATTAGCGCAAGTTACTGTTACCCCGGCACCTAGAGTACCGTTGGCATTCAGTTGTCTGCACCTCAA
This sequence comes from Bacteroidota bacterium, assembly GCA_041160955.1. Taxonomy (GTDB): domain Bacteria; phylum Bacteroidota; class Bacteroidia; order Chitinophagales; family Saprospiraceae; genus M3007. The sequence continues at coordinate 11,424 of JBEAVK010000397.1, read as the reverse complement.
TTTGAATTGGCTGAGTACCATTGCTCCATATACGTTGCCTTCTAGTCCTTCATAACCTGTGGCTACAAAGCCCGGTGGGCAATCGCAGTTACCAGTAGGCTGCGCAGTAGAAGGGCAAAAACCGTTTGTTGTGGTTTTTAAAACAGAAGATAGCTGCCCAGTAGCAGTACCTAATTCAAAGCATTGCGCAAAACTAGTTTGGAATGCGACCATCCATAATGCAATGCAAAGGATAAATGGTGTTGTTAATCTTTTCATTTTCAATATATTATATACGAAGTAAAAAAAATGCTTTCGAGTCCAATTCAATAAATTGGCTCTATGGCAATGTGTTGATTTGGATTAAAATTAAAAATACGGCACAAGGTATTGTTTTTAGTTGAATATTGTAGAAAAAGGCGTGTTAAAAAAATATTTTGAATTGATAAAGTCCCCTATTGTCCGAATAGCGCAAAAAGGTTCTTCTATACCGTCTCCTAACAATTCAAAATTTTATAGTAGATTTGCGCCATGATTATTACCCTAAACAAACTGGCCCCTCGTTTACTTACCGTTGGACTAGTGTTGGAATTACTGGTACTGCTTTTGGCATGGCAAGAAAGTTCAGGTGAAACAACGCGTTTTTTTCAAGGCGCAGCGCGGTTATCAGGACGGATATCGCTCCTGTTTTTTGTCTTTCTGATGATCTACGCAACGCTGGTGCCCAAATTTGATCGGCATTCACAAGCCTTTCAGACAAAATATTTGCTGTATCGCGATTTTGCTATTGTACACGTCATTCACTGGTGTTTGCTGGCGGTGAGCGTAAGTATGAGCCATTTCGAATTGTTGCCCATACGGGTCTTGGGTGGTGCTATCGCCTATGGATTAGTGGTCGCTATGCCCTATTTAATGAGCCGCTCTACATTAAATATACCATTATTAACGAGTATCCAGAGCGCGTATATGTTTTGGGTTTGGTTGATTTTTACGATGACTTATACTGCGCGGTTAAGTGGTAGTTCGCCTGTACATACTGGAAGTCCTGTGGCTTGGTGGCCGTTATTTTGCGTACTTATTCTATTGATCTTTTGGCGGTCGGTGTACTTGTTGAAAGGGACTTTGAAGAAGGGAAAAGCATAGTTAAATGTAAAAAAAGAGGTTGTCTCATAAAGCACGAAATATCAATATTGACAAAATAATATTTTGATTAAGCGTAGTGTCGGCGTGGCTCGCAGTCCCGCCGACACTTTATTTCAACTTTTTTGATATTTTATTTGGCCAAAGTGAAGTGCTCAGACCAACGACACTACTTATGATAAAGCCCCTTTTTTTGTAATCCTAATCCACACATTCAACGCCTTGCTAAATACCCAGCAAACTGGCCCAATCGGAAGGTGATTTCATAGCGTCCGTCACATCTGTCATAGTGAGCGTATAAGTGCCTCTTTCCTTAGCGATTACCTTGTTGTAATCGGCGCTGGTCATGTGAAAAGTGCGCCCCATTACATCTGTTAATAGTACATCCAAGGCTCGTCCCGGCAAGATACATATTTTTCCAGGATCCTTCATGGATAGGAATAACCTAGAATTTTTTTCTAAAAGTCTAAGGTTGCGCGCTACAATCACTTGCCCAGTTGTGGAAATATATTTAGCGGCAGAGTACATCGGCATTTTGGTCAATTGATAAATTTGGTCGCAGTTGTAAGTCCCAAAATTCATCAAAGAAAGCATCGCCGTCAATTGCTGTCCGCTACCCATTTTTGCGGCTACACGATCCGCCAATGCTATTTTTTGATCGCGCACCATCGTAGCCCAAGATTCTATTTCCTGTTTGATTAAATTATCGTTCGAGTTCATGCCTTTTTGGGCCAATGCGGAGTATCTAGCCCGCATGATAGGGAGGTTTTTCTCAAAGTATTGCAGCCATTCTTTTTCTGTGAAACAACGTTCTTCCTCGGCGTAAAACATTTTTGATGTTTCGGTAAATCGGCGCAGGCTTTGTAATTCGGCGAGCATACCGTTGAGCCGTTTTTCCCGTAATTCCCAATATTTGCTATAAATAGCTTGTGCATCTTTGGCATCAATGATACCAGACTCAAAACTGCGTACAAGTTTAGCGCGGATACGAATAAAACCATCCCTTTCCGTTCCTAATGTAATGGTACATCCGGGTTTACCCGCTTCATCTTGTAGAATGGTAAAGCTGCGCCAAATATTGGTTTTGTTAAAAATCTGTTCTATATTTGCATGATTAGAAGACAGTGGGAGCGAATCGCTAGAACGTATAAAATAGCAATCTTTAAAGGCATTCAATTCTGTAAATGTATTATTGATGTCTTGAGGAAAAAAGCGCATTTCCTCGTCGTTGGCAAAAACCAGTTTGATTTCACTACGATCCATCGAATTGGTAAAATAGGCATCAGTACCAGTTGGGTTTTTGCAGTACCAACGGGGGAGTGTACGTTTGCCATACGCGAGATCAAGCCCAGTGTTGACGGCCTCTTTTACCCACCCAACTGCGTCTTTTGGCGTGTTAGCATTAGGTACAGGAGGGCTGATGGTTTCAGTTACCCAAGATGATGTGGACTTAGGAGTATTAAAATTGGGTGCATAAGGTAAGCAGGTTTCCCCTTTTTTATGGTCGGTATTTTCCCGAATTACATCTTCTTCGCGGGAAACGGGTGGTAAATTCACATTGGTATTACCGTTAAGAGATCGTGCATCAAAGGTATTAAGGGCCGCTAACCTGCTTTTAGGTGCATCCTGCAAAAAGGGCTTTTCGGATACAAAATCCCAATTATTGTCTTTTTCATCTAGGTAAAATAGACTGGCATTACTCAAATTGTCTTTAGCCGTAAAGTCCACTTGATAAGCCTCGCCTGGTGCCATAAATAGTTCTTTCCCCAATTGGCTTACCCGTACATCAAACATGCCACCTGAATTGAAAAAGAAAGATCCGCGGTCGTCGTTGTAGTGCATCGGCACATCAGAAGCAAGCATATCGGGGATAGAACGATATTCGCGGAAATACATATCCACCATGCCTTTTACAGGTGATCCATCGGCATATACCAGTGTATTACCTCCAATGGTGACTACGTTACCCGATTCAGGATTGCGGTATTCCACACCTTTATCTGCTTCAAAACTTATCTGCGCAACAGGTACTTTGTTTTTTGAGTACCATTTTGGGTATTCGTTAATACCTGTATTACCCGGAGCCACTTCAAATTTATTATGCTCAGCAGCAGTGGTGTTAATGGTTTCAATTGGCGCTATTTCCGTTGTTTGGATCGCATCAATCGGTATAACTATGGCGTTAGTGCCGTTATTTTGGGTGGTATTGGTGGTGTACTCTCCATTTTGGGAGGAAGTAGAAAATTGTCGTATTGCAAATAAAGCAACCAAAGCAATAGCTACAAACGGCGCGGCCACTGTGCCATAATACTTGGTTTTTAACCACATATTTGGTTTTCTCTGGCGCGCAGCAATCATTTCCCAAGTGTTATCTTGGGCATTTTCATCTAGCCCTTCGAGTTCTTTATTGATGAATTTTTCAAAATCGTTATTGTTGAAATTATTTTTCATATTGTGTGTATTTAAAAATGATGTGTAGTGATGATTGTTTTCTTTGGTCATGATCTAATGGTATAAAATAGATGCGCTATCTCCAACCTACAAAGCGAAAGTAAACATGGTGTTGACCAGTTCCCTCAATTGCTTACAAGCGCGGGAGTACTGCGAGCGCACGCTACTCTCGGTAATACCCAGTTCTGTGGCAATTTCGGTATAAGACCACGCTTCCATACAGTGCATATTAAATATGGTGCGATAGCCAATTGGTAATTGTTGTACACATTTTAGAATGGCTTCCTTTGTAAATTCAGTATCGGGTACCACAATACTACGATCACTCGGGAGATCATCATAATCATCGGCAAAGCGAAGCGGGTTGCGTTTGCGCAATTGCTGTAGTGCCGACCGCACGGTAACGCGGTGCATCCAGCCATCAAAAGAACCTTGTCCTTTGTATTGACCTAAATCGCGAAAAATAGTGAGAAACGCCTCTTGCAGCATGTCCTGTGCCTCGGGTCTATCTCGGGCATAGCGAAGGCATACCGAAAAAAGACGGGATTGGTAGCGTTCGAAGAGTAAGCGCTGTGCGGCCATTTTGCCTCGGCAGCATTCTGTTATGATTTGTTGTAATTGCGCATCCATCATTTATACTGAGCGTTGTTAGGTTTTGTGCATAAATTTATTGGGCACAGTAGGATTTTCATGCACAAAACCTACAGAGCCGAAGTATATCTGGCATAAACCGAAGTAACGAAGGACACCCAACGTAATTTCGACTTGTATTATGATGGTGCGCGGAAGTTTATTTTTGCTGCACACACAGGAATTTTTTTTTTACACTTTCCTTTAGACCTAAACAATGCCCTCCATGACCTCCCAAGTGTGATCGCCCAAAAGACGCACTGTCGCCATAAAATCGTAGGGGTTTCTGCGGCCCCATTCCTTCGGTGCAATCATGGAAAGCAGGTGTCGGCCATCGTCTTTACGTTGGTAGAGGTGGTAAACATGGTGAATAACAGGTTGAAACGGTACATCGGCAGCATAAATCATTTCGGAAACATCCATCCTGTCCTTTAGTGATTTGGCTTGGTTGACCAAGGTTTCCATTTGTTTGCGCAATTGTTCCATTTGCCGATCGGTTTGGTCGTACATTGCCGTCATGGCATTACCTCGGATACGGCCTTTGTCTTCAGGTTTAATTACCGCCCCACCTGCGCTGTGGGCATAAGGCAGTAAACCAGGGTTTTCAGCCACTTTATCTTTATCGATAGGGTTGATAAATGCTTGCTCTTCTTGTTTATTTTCGGACATCATGCACAAACAACAAGGTTTTGACTTTTTTGGTTTGCTGTTCGTGCAAAATATTTTAGATTTACGAGGATTATGCTTAGAAATGCCTTGTATTATTGTACTTTCGCCCAAAATTTATACGACTCAATCAAAAGCATAAGATAGTGGCTGTTATTCAAATTACCCAAGAAATAAAAGATGCACTGGCTGAAAAAAAGCCTGTTGTGGCCTTAGAAAGCACCATTATCGCACATGGAATGCCTTTCCCGCAAAACGTAGCAACTGCCATGCGCGTAGAGCAAATCGTTCGGGACGCAGGTGCTATTCCTGCCACCTGTGCCATTGTAGGTGGGCAATTAATGGCTGGATTAAGTACCGATCAAATTGAGATGATTGGACGCGAAGGCCATGCAATTGTAAAAGCCAGCCGGCGCGATTTGCCTTATTTATTATCTAAAGGATATAATGGTGCCACAACGGTGGCTTCCACAATGATCATTGCGCATTTGGCAGGTATTAGGGTTTTTGCGACTGGCGGCATTGGAGGCGTACACCGAGGAGCATCCCAGACAATGGATATTTCCGCTGATTTACAAGAACTAGCCCATACACCGGTAGCAGTAGTATGTGCAGGTGTAAAAAGCATCCTCGATATTGGTTTGACGCTTGAATATTTAGAAACTTATGGCGTTCCGGTAGTAGGATTTGGTACAGATGAATTTCCGGCGTTTTACACCCGAAAAAGCGGTTTTGGTGTAGATTGCCGTTTAGACACCCCCGAAGCAATAGCGCATTTATTAAGGTCGAAATGGCAAATAGACCAACGAGGCGGTGTTATAATTGCCAATCCAGTAGCAGAGGAATACAACCAAGATGCGGATAGGATAGAGGCCGTTACACAAGAAGCCTTAAAAGATGCCGATCAAAAAGGCATTAAAGGCAAAGCCATTACGCCATTTCTATTGTCGCGGATAGAACAAATCACCGGTGGCGAAAGCCTCAAAACCAATATCGAATTTGTATGCAATAATGCCCAACTGGCAGCAAAAATAGCAAAACACCTAGCCCTGTAAGGGCGCCATATCCAACATGGGGTAAAACCCCATATCCCCATATCCCTATATCCCCATATCCACACACACATGAGTACACCATTTTTACTATACGGCGCCAACGGCTACACCGCCCAAATCATGCTCCCCCTCTGCGCGCAATACGGCCTAAAGCCCATACTCGCAGGGCGTTCAGAAGACAAAATTGCCCCATTAGCCCAACAATACGGCTACGAATACCGCATATTTGATCTCAACGACCCCACTCAAACCGATGCCGGATTAGAAGGCGTGGGCGCAGTACTCCATTGTGCAGGGCCATTTGCCTACACTGCACGGCAAATGATGGCATCTTGCCTGCGCAAAGGCGTGCATTATTTAGACATTACGGGTGAAATTTCAGTATTTGAATTAGCCCATAGCCTCAGTGAGCAAGCCAAAGCCAAAGGCATCACCCTCATGCCCGGAAGCGGCTTCGATGTAGTTCCCACCGATTGCCTGGCACTAGAACTCAAAGAACGCATGCCCGATGCAACGCATCTTGCCATGGCATTTGCCTCGGTCAAGGGTGGTTTGTCGCAAGGAACAGCCCTCACCATGGCCAGCACCATGGGCGAAGGTGGTTTAATCCGAAAAAACGGAAAAATCATACAAGTGCCCCTCGGACACCGAGGAGAGGAAATTGATTTTGGCGTAGCCAAGCAATTTTGTATAACCATTCCATGGGGCGATGTTTCCACCGCTTTTTATACAACAGGCATCCCAAATATCGAAATGATGACCGCATCCAGTCCCAAGGCTTACGCTAAATTAAAATACCAATGGGCGTATAATTGGTTTTTGCGTTTGTCATTGGTGCGCAATGCTGCCAAGAAAAAGATCATGGCGCGTCCGGCAGGGCCCTCGGAAGAGCGACGTGCCAAAGCACATACCATGCTTTGGGGCGAAGTAAAAAATGCAAAAGGAGAAAAAATAACGATCACAAAAGTGGTAGCAGAAGGCTACACCCTCACAGCGCACTCCGCATTGTGGTTGACTGCTCAAATCCTACAAGGAAAAGGCAAACCGGGCTTCTTTACACCCGCTGGGTTATTTGGTAAAGATATTATCAAAATACTCAAAATGGAAAGAGGCTAAAAAAAAACTCTTTCCCCAACACATTTGTTGGGAAAAGAGCAATTCTTATAGACTTTAGAAAAAAAAGAGCATATTGAATCATCAATAAACCCAATGTTCGATACTTGTATCATTTAATAATTATACAAGATACCTAACTTAATCTTTCATAGACTTTTATCTGGCAGCAAAGGTAAAGTGACGAAATATAAAACAATAATCATTTCGATTGATAAAGTTACGTCATAAAAACGATGTATTTATTCAATAATTTTTTTACTGTTTTGATTATCAGTGTTTTATCTTAATGGTAAAAATTGATTTTGTTATATTGGTTATTTATTTATTTATCTTTTGGGAGTATAAACGACTAAAGCCACTCCCCAATTAAAACCATGAGTGCTTAGTTTATCGTATTTAGAGACATGAAATACATACTTTTTTGGCTACTTAGCCTTTCATTTCCTCAACCACCCGTTGAACCGCCCACAGTAGTGGACATACACGCTGGTTTTGATTCTTTATTACAAAAAAACGTATCCGATATGGGTATTGTAAACTATAAAGGACTCAAAAAAGACAAAGCCAAATTGGACGCTTATTTACAAGTGTTATCCGATAATATACCAGAAGAAACTGATAGTCGCGCTGAAAAAATGGCCTATTGGATCAACGCTTATAATGCATTTACCCTCGATTTGATCGTGAGTAATTACCCCACTACCAGCATTACCAAATTTGATGATGGCAAAACCTGGGATGTGAAACGGATCAAACTGGCCAATAAAAAATACAGCCTTAACAAGATTGAAAACGAGATATTGCGGCCACAATTCAAAGACCCGCGTATCCATTTTGCCGTCAATTGCGCAGCCAAATCATGTCCACCATTGTACAACCATGCCTATACTGCTGAAAATTTAGAAACGACTTTAGAGGCGCGTACCAAGACTTTTATAAACAATACAAAGTACAATACGTTGACCAGTAAATCGGTCAAGATTAGCCGGATTTTCGAGTGGTACAGTGCTGATTTTGGCAATATTCAAGCATTTTTGAACAAATACAGCAATAAAAAGATCAATTCCGAGGCGAGTGTTGAATATAACGAGTACAATTGGGATTTGAACGAATAAGACCTGTTTTAGAAAAATTGAAACACGATAAGTATGAAAATACACACGATTGATCTCCAGTTTATGGGCATTACCCGTTCTATCGCAGCATTTGCGGTAGAAGGCCCCGATGGTGTTGCGCTGGTAGAGTGCGGGCCGCATTCTTGTATCCAGCATTTGGAGCGAGGTTTGGGCGATTTGGGTTATGCGTTGTCCGATATTCAGCATGTTTTCCTGTCGCATATCCATTTTGATCATGCAGGGGCGGCGTGGGTATTTGCGCAATTGGGCGCGACGATTTATGTGCATCCGGCGGGTTTACCGCATTTGGCAGCACCGGAGAAACTCTATAATTCGGCGCGACAAATCTATGGTGCGCAAATGGAACCACTTTGGGGACTGATGCAGCCGATTGAGCCTTCACGCCTGTACGCGCCTGCGCACGAGGAGGTGATAACGGCTATTGGCTTGAATTTTACGGCACTGCATACGCCTGGGCATGCTGTGCATCATATTGCATGGGAGGTCGGTTAGGAAATCACTTAGCGGCTAATATTCGTTTTCTAATTCGGCTCAGCGATTCCGGCTGGATACCAAGATAAGAGGCAATATAATGTTGTGGGATTCTTTCTACTACTTCGGGTCGTTGCTTTAAGAGATTGAGGTAGCGTTGCTGGGGTTCATCATTGGTGAGCATTTTATTCAAATTATGTAAGGAAAGGAACGCATTTTCTGCCATCATCCTGCCTACACGATCAAAAATTGGGTAAGTATCGTATAGTTTGTATAAATCTATTTTTTTAATCTGAACGATTTGGCTTTTTTCAAGTGCCTGCACGTTCTCAAAAGCGGGTTGCCCAGTGAGCAAACTAGCGTAATCAGTGTACCAACTGTCTGCAAAAAAAAATTGAATGGTATTTTCAACACCATCCACATTATAGAACACCCGAGTACAGCCACTGTTGAGAAAGAAAACCTTATTACATACTTGTCCTGTCTGAAGCAAAAATTCTTTTTTTTTGATCTCCTTCACTTCCAAGATTTGTACAAAGGCTTCTTCTTCTGCCGTATTTAATGAGACAATTGATTTTATGCTCTGGAGAATTTGTGTGTACATATTTACGAATAATTACCCAGTTAGTATTATTTAACAGTGTACTAAGGCTGTATATCAACTTTATGTTATTGTACCGATTTCTGAAAATCGTGCAAATATAGCCTTTTCTGGGTAAGTAGGTAGCAGGAAGGTAGGAAAATGCACAAGGGAAGCAAAAATAGACCTGTGGCTTTGATGCATATAAGCCTTGGATTAAAAGCATCAAAGCCACAGGGTCGTATCATAAGTACGAGACCAAAAATACCAGAAAACAATATTTTGATCGAGCGCAGTACGCTGACGACATAAGACTTAAAATCGAACTAACTAATACATATTATACCGCAACAAGTCTAATTACTAAGAGCCAAAATTCATAAATACACTTGCCCGTAATTTATTGTTGTAGAAATCTCCCTTGGGATCATAAAAGGTTTTCCAGCCACTAATCAAGGTATAGTGCAATCCGGCACCATAAGTCATACCTTTAATTTTGGTAGGGAAAAATGCCCTGATTCCGAATTCAGTCATTGTTCCAAATGCTGCATCCTCTCCATTGAATAATTTATTTTCCCATACACTTACCCGATCGCCATCTGGGGTTTTGCGGTCATTACCAGCAAGATAAAAACCTCCGGCACCTCCGCCAAAACTAATCGGTACGTCTAGGGCTACTTTTTTAATATGGAAAGTTGGCGCTATCATTACGCCAAAAGTGCCCCAGTCTGCCCTTACATTCAAGGTTGATTGGCCTTTATACGTTTGATTATTATAAGGTGTAACGGTGAACGTGGCTGGATTAGTGGGCCCCGAACGGCCATAAGCCATAACACCCAGTTTTAGGCGGTCTTTCCAAAATTTCAATCCGAATGAAATCCCAACTGTGTTTCCTACGTGGCTCTCCAAAAACATAGCACCTACTTCAGGCGTAAGAAACCAACCTATTTTAGATGTTTTTTGTGTGTTTTGTTGCGAAAATAAAGTATTTGCTGATGCAATAAATAGTATTGCGATGATTATTTTTTTCATGTTTTAATAAAATATTTGAGATTAAAAAGAAGGTTCAACAAAAGTAGGCATCTGTTTTCCGCCCAAAATATAACGAATACCGCCTTGAAGTGACCAGCCGAATTTTTGAGTATCACCATCACCACCAACTGCTGCACCAAATGCGGTCTTCACAAATACCATACTTTTTTCAGACACTAAGTAATTGCCCCCAAAATGGATCAATCCCGGATAAATATTTTCAAAAAGCGAAGATGGTTGTGTTTGTAAAAATAATGGGAAAGTAACTCCGCTTTGGAAATTAACTTTTTCCGTTAATTGAACGGTAACCAGTAAACCTGTTTCAAAGGAAAATGCAGTGGAATTAAGTACGCTATCTCGTTCATCGTTGTTATCAGGATCAAGTACACCTTGGAATCTGATACCTGGCTTTGCGTATAAATCCAATCGAATTTGCTCTTTTTCGGCCAATCGAATCGTGAATGGTAAGCCCAACGACGTAGCATAACCTGTTGTGATCGGTTTTGCGCCGATGAACCTATACTTGGCAGCACCGTATTGTCCTTCTATCCCAACTCTGAATTTGTTACTTACGTGGTAACGATAAGCAAAATTAGCAAAAAAATTGTCCTGATGGGAAGTCCCCACAGATAAGTCAACCATCGACTGGGCCGATAGTTTGGCGGTGAGTATCAAGGTAAATATGACCCAAACACCTACTCTAAACGTTTTTTTCATTGTATATAATGTTTTAAAATTAACGCTGCAAAGGTGCAGGGCTACAAAGTTGAAAAACGTTGACTTGGGTTAGGAAAATCGGTTTTAGTATAAGGTTCTCTGTAACAATGTATCTTTTTTATCTTAGTTTATGCTGCTTCTGCATTGTGATTGATAATTTCTATCAATGATATTATTTTGGAGGCGATTTGCGCTTCGAAAACACCCGCCACGCCATTTGAATTAATATCTGTAAATGGAGATTCAAACAACATAGATGGTTCTATAATCCCTTTTATATTTAAAAAATTAATGATCGTATCCATAAATCGGATTTGGGGTGCGTTCAATGTTTGATTGTTTAAGATCTCAGCAAAAGCCAACTTTGCCGCCTGCACCTCTAATCCTACAATGCTTCTGATAAATTTCCCCAAGGGTTGTTCGCCATACGCTTTTGTCAATTCGGCTTTGG